>NZ_DJTK01000037.1:0-16236 GCF_002438225.1 Pseudomonas sp. UBA6310
TGATGGCGGTGGACGACTGGCTGAGCCAGCTCGGCGTTCGCCAGCGCCCGCGGCGCGGCCTCGGGCAGGAGTTCCACCAGCTGCGCGAATTCCGCGACGGCGACACCCTGCGGCAGATCGACTGGAAAGCCACAGCGCGCAAGCGCATGCCGATTGCCCGTGAATACCAGGACGAGCGCGACCAGCAGATCATCTTCCTGCTCGACTGCGGTAGGCGCATGCGCAGCCAGGACGACGAGCTGGCGCACTTCGATCACGCGCTGAACGCCTGCCTGCTGCTCAGCTACGTGGCGCTGCGCCAGGGCGACGCGGTGGGTCTGGCGACCTTCGCCAGCGAGCACGATCGCCACGTCGCGCCGGCCAAGGGCCATGCGCAACTCAGCGTGCTGCTCAACGCGGTGTACGACCTCGCCAGCAGCCAGCGCCCGGCGGACTATGCGGCGGCGGTCAGCCAGTTGCTCGCCCGCCAGCGCCGCCGCGCCCTGGTGGTGCTGGTCAGCAATCTGCGCGACGAGGACGACGAGGAACTGCTCGGCGCGCTCAAGCGCCTCGGCCGCCAGCATCGGGTGCTGGTCGCCAGCCTGCGCGAAGAGGTGCTCGATCGCCTGCGGCAGACACCGGTTCGGGGCTACGACGATGCCCTCGCCTACTGTGGCACGCTCAACTACCTGAGTGCCCGAGGCGGGCTGCATGATCGTCTGGCCGCCAACGGACTGCCGATCCTCGACGCGCGCCCGGGCGAACTCGGTCCGGAACTGGTCGGGCGGTATCTGGCGTGGAAAAAGGCGGGCGTTCTGTAGAGGGGGGATGGCGCCCATCCGTGGGCGCGTGGGGCGTCACTGCGGCGACGTCACCTTGGGGCTGAAAGCGAAGTACTGGCGCAGCACCTGAACCAGCTCGACATACTCGGCCGGCGGCGCCACCAGGGAAAAGCCCGAATCGTAGCTTCCCGGCGTGGCGTCTTCCTGGCTCCACTGGCAGGTCGCATAGAAGTCGACGAAATGAATCTGCCCGTCCTGGCCGGGAATCTTCAGGCGCATGTCGAAGCGCGCATCGGTCAGCATCGGCCACTCGCTGATGAGCATCAGCCCATCGACCGATACGTTGCCCAGGTAGCCCATCGGTTTATCGGTATGCCGGTTGAACACCTTCAGGTAGTACGGCAACTGATGGCGCTCGATTCGAGACGGTAGACGCATGATGGCTTATCGCTATGAATGTGGGTCGAGTATGGTCCGAGTTCAGGGTCGCTGAACAGCCGTCAACCGCAGTCCGCTGCCAGCCGCGCGTCGATTTTGCGACGGGCGGTATTCAACTGCTCGTCGCTGTAGAACACCCGCTCGCCTTTGTCGTCGCGGTAGTAGAGCTTCCTGCCGCTGTTCAGCGTACCGAGGTTGCTGCGCAGAGCGCGGCAGCGCTCATTGCGGCTCGACTGCTTCTGTTGCGCCTCGACGGCCGTCTTCGCCTGCTCTTCGCGCCGTGCCCCGAAGAAGCGCTCGGTGCGTTCCTCACGCGCCTGCGTGGCGGCGTCGCGCTCGATCACCTGCGGGCGCACATCGACCTTTTGCGCACCGGCCGGCGGCCGTTCCCCGTAATGCAGCGTGCCCTTGGCGTCCGTCCAGCGGTAGATCTCCGCGGTGGCCAGCAGAGGCAGCAGGATCAGGACAAGCCACCAGAGACGCATGCTCGGTCATCCGTTACGGGCCAAAAGGATCAATGCGGCGGCGGTGCCGGAATCGGCTTGGCGGGCACCGCCGGCCGAGCTTGACCCAACTGGTCGAGAGTTTCCAGCCGTGCCCGCGCCCGATAGGCGTATTCGCTGGTCGGGTAGCGGCTGATGATGAACTGGTAGGTCTGCGCCGCATCGACGAACAGGCTCTGGCGCTCCAGGCATTGCCCGCGCAGCAGGGATATCTCCGGCTGCAGGTAGTTGCGCGAGCGGCTCTTGCGCTCGGCCTGGGACAACTCGAGCATCACCTGCTCGCAGTCGCCCTCGTCGTAGGCGCGGTACGCATTGTTCAGATGGTGGTCCAGGGTAAAGCGGGTGCAACCCGCGACTCCGGCAAGCAACGCCAGGGCGATCAGACATCTCATGGGCAATCTCCTCCGATGGGCAGCGTATCGGCGTGGCGGGGGATTTCTGCAGGGAATGCGCCGCATCATTTCGTCGGTTGCCGGACGCGGGCAACGTAGTGCACGCGAACAATGACTACACCGCCCCGGCATAGTAGCCTCGAAACCTGCCTGAACCACGGAGCTACTGCATGACCTCGCGCCGCACCAAGATCGTCGCCACCCTCGGCCCGGCCAGCAACTCGCCGGAAGTGATCGAACAGCTGATTCTCGCCGGGCTCGACGTCGCCCGCCTGAACTTCTCCCACGGCACGCCCGACGAGCACAAGGCGCGGGCCGCGTTGATCCGCAGCATCGCCGCCCGGCACGGTCGTTTCGTCGCCCTGCTCGGTGACCTCCAGGGCCCGAAGATCCGCATCGCCAAGTTCGCCAACAAGCGCATCGAGCTCAAGGAAGGCGACAGCTTCCGCTTCTCCGTCTCCTTCCCGCGTGATGCCGGAACCCAAGACGTGGTCGGCATCGACTACCCGGACCTGGTCAAGGACTGCGATGTCGGCGACGAGCTGCTGCTCGACGACGGCCGTGTGGTCATGCGCGTGGAAGGCAAGAACGACGAGGAACTGCACTGCCGCGTTCTGATCGGCGGCCCGCTGTCCGACCACAAGGGCATCAACCGTCGCGGTGGCGGCCTGACCGCCCCGGCCCTGACCGAGAAGGACAAGGCCGACATCAAGCTGGCGGCGGAAATGGACCTGGACTACCTCGCCGTGTCCTTCCCGCGTGACGCGGCGGACATGGAATACGCCCGCAAGCTGCGCGACGAATCCGGCGGCACCGCCTGGCTGGTGGCGAAGATCGAACGCGCCGAAGCGGTGGCCGACGACGAGACCCTGGACGCGCTGATCCGCGCCAGCGACGCGGTGATGGTCGCCCGTGGCGACCTCGGCGTGGAAGTCGGCGACGCCGAACTGGTCGGCATCCAGAAGAAAATCATCCTGCACGCGCGCCGCTTCAACAAGGCGGTGATCACCGCCACGCAGATGATGGAATCGATGATCTCGAGCCCGATGCCGACCCGCGCGGAAGTTTCCGACGTGGCCAACGCCGTGCTCGACTACACCGACGCGGTGATGCTCTCCGCCGAGAGCGCCGCCGGCTCCTACCCGGTGGAAGCGGTGAAGGCGATGGCGCGCATCTGCCTGGGCGCCGAGAAGCAGCCGACCAGCCAGAAGTCCAGCCATCGCCTGGGTCACACCTTCAGCCGCTGCGACGAAAGCATCGCCCTGGCGGCGATGTTCACCGCCAACCACTTCCCCGGCGTGAAGGCGATCATCAGCCTCACGGAAAGCGGTTTCACCCCGCTGATCATGTCGCGCATCCGCTCCGCTGTGCCGATCTTCGCCTTCTGCCCGAGCCGGGAAACCCAGGCACGGGTGGCGCTGTTCCGCGGCGTCTACACCATCCCCTTCGACCCCACCACGCCACGCACCGAAAGCCTCAGCCAGGCGGCGGTCAACGAACTGCTGCAACGCGGCCTGGTGGAACAGGGCGACTGGGTGCTGCTGACCAAGGGCGACAGCTACCACACCATCGGCGGCACCAACACGATGAAGCTGCTGCACGTCGGTGAAGCGCTGGTTTGACGCTCGCGCGCAGGAACGAGAAAGCCGCTCGATGAGCGGCTTTTTCATGTCCGGGCGAGATCAGGCGAAGCGCGAAAAATCGGGCTCGCGGCGTTGCATGAAGGCGCTCAACGCTTCGGCCGCCTCGGGCGAGCGCAACCGCTGACCGAACAGCGCGCCTTCCTCTTCGATCACCCGCCGCAGCTCCTCACGCCCCGGCGCGCGCATCAGCCGCTTGGCGTCGGCCACCGCCGACGGCGCCAGCTGGCCGAAGCGCAGCGCCATTTCCCGGGCCTTGTCCAGCGTCGCCTGCCCGCTGCCCAGCGCTTCGTTGGCGATGCCCCACTGGGCCGCCTGCTCGCCGCTGAAGCTCTCGCCGAGCATCAACAGTTGCGTCGCCCGGGCGTGCCCGAGCAGGCGTGGGAGAATCAGGCTGGAGCCGAATTCCGGGCACAGGCCGAGGTTGACGAAGGGCATGCGCAACATCGCATCACGGCTGACGTAGACCAGATCGCAGTGCAGCAGCAGCGTGGTGCCGATGCCGACGGCCGGCCCGGCGACCCCGGCCACCACCGGCTTCTTCAGCTCGAAGAGCGCGCTCATGAAACTGAACACCGCGCTGTCCAGGCCGCTCGGCGGGGCCTGGATGAAGTCGGCGAGGTCGTTGCCGCTGGTGAAGCAGGCCTCGCCCCCTGAAATCAGCACCGCACGGATCGCCGGGTCGGCATCCGCCGCCTCGAGCTCCTCGGCCAGGCGCGAGTACATGGCGCGGGTCAGCGCATTTTTCTTGTCGGGGCGATTGAGCTGCAGGCTCAGCAATCCCGAATTGCGGTCGGCAAGAACGTGATCGGACATGGTGGCTCCGGGTGCCGAAGGCCCATCGAAACCCGCGTCCAGCGGGGAAGGAGGTCAGCGTTCGACAGGCACTTCAGGCACGTGGCAGGAAGACGTCGGCCAGCAGGTTGGAACGGGGAATGCCGGCCAGGTAAAGCGCTCGGGCGAAATCCTCCACGCGCGCAGGCTGGCCGCAGAGTAAGGCGACGGTTCGCCGCGGAACAAGGCGGAATCCGGCCAAAACACGCGGCAACTCGGCCGCCGTGACCAGCTCGACGCTCAGCTGCGGATGCTCGGCGGCGAGCTCGCCAAGCTCCTGCGCCAGGTAGTGGGCGTGGACGTCCCGGACCAGGTGGACCAGCTTGATCGGGCCCGTGTGCCCCTGGCGCAGGGCCTCGTGCAACACGCCCCAGAGCGGCGCGAGCCCCGTGCCGCTGGCCAGGATGAGCAACGGACGTTCGCTCCAGTCCGGGTCGTAGTGCAGGGCTCCACCGCGTACCTCGCCGATGCGCAGCGCATCGCCGACCCGCAGGTTGCGCGCTGCATCGCTGAAGGCACCGGGTTCGCGACAATCCAGGTGGAATTCCAGCACGCGGTCCGCCGGCAAACTGGCGAAGGAATAAGGCCGCGAAGTGCCGCCGGCGGCGAACAGCTGCACGTGCTGCCCCGGCCGATAGGCCAAGGGCTGCGCTGGTTGCAGACTCAGGCGCAACACGTCCGCCGCGCGCCAGTCGAGCTGTAGCACCCGCGCGCCAATCGCATCGATGGAAGGATCGAACACCTCGACGCGCAGATCACCGACCACCCGGCACTGGCATGCCAGTCGCCAGCCCGTCGCACGGCGCTCGCCATCCAGCGCGTCGGGCAGCGCGTCCTCGACCTCGCCAGCCACGCAGCGAACCATGCAGGCATGGCAACTGCCGGCGCGACAGCTGTAGGGCACGCGGACGCCAGCGCTATTGAGCACATCGAGCAGGTTGCTTCCGGCGTCCACCGACCAGTGCCGGTCGCGGACCTCAAGACGTGGCATCGACGCGCGTCCAGTTGGCTTCGCAACGGTTGCGACCGTTGCGCTTGGCCCGGTACAGCGCCTGGTCGGCGCGCTGCAGCGCATCGTCCAGCTCGTCCCCCGGCTGCAGCAGGGTCATGCCGATCGACAGGCTCAGGCCACTGACGTCGGCGCCGGCCAACTCGATGCGCGAGAAACCCTCGCGCAGGCGCTCGCAGCAAAGCGCGACCTGCTCGGCATCGCTGTTGGGCAGCAGCAGCACGAACTCCTCGCCACCGTAACGTGCCAGCACGTCGCGATCGCGCAGGTTGGTGCGGGCCATGCTGGCGAAATTCTGCAGCACCCGATCGCCCACGGCGTGGCCGTGCTGGTCGTTGATGCGCTTGAAGTGGTCGAGGTCGATCAGCGCCAGGCCGTGCTGGCGACCGGCGGAGAGGTTGCTCAGCTCGCGGTCGGCCAGGCGCAGGAAGTGTCGGCGGTTGTAGAGGCTGGTGAGCTCGTCGGTGGAGGCGAGGTTCTCCAGCTGGCGCATCATCCCGCGCAGGGTGTCCTGGTGCGCCTGCAGGGCATAGCGGCGCTGGCGCATGCGCTCGCGCAGTTTCTGCACGTAATTGGCGATCAGGCTCAGCCAGCAGAACACCAGGAACAGCACGCACAGTTGCAGCACCGTCACCGGAGACATCGCCCCACCAGCCAGGTAGACCTCGAAGCCGCTCATCCCGGCGAAACAGAGAAAGGCGAAAGCAGCGCAGCCGACGAAGCGCAGGGGCCGCAACTGGAAGACGCCGAACAGCAGAATCAGGATGTAGAACACCAGCAGCGTGCCGCGACCGTTCACCAGCTGGAAGATGAAGAAGGTGTGCCAGGCGGTCGCCACCAGCACCTGCGTCTCGGTGAGGCTGGGGTCGTCGAAGCGCAGGTTCAGGCCAAGGCGGAACAGCAGGAAGAAGGCGAACTGGCTGAGAATGACCAGCAGCGAGCTGACCACCAGCACGCTCATCGATGAGCGGTACAGCCCTAGCGCCATGGCCAGCCAGGTCAGCGCCAGAACCAGGCCGTAAGTAGCCGCGGCGATTGCGAATCGCCGGAGAAAAAGCCCTTGTAAATCATGCCACTTGGACTCGGACGTCATTTGCTCACGGGCTCCATCCCATACTAGCAATTGGCCGCCACTGTACCGTGGGGCCGGAACCTTGCCTAGCGAAGACGGCGACGGTCAAGGGGCGACGGCGACTGTCGACACCCGGATGTGCGCGGTATACTGCCGCGCCCTTTGCACCGCAGCAGCGCGCCAGCTCGCAGGCCGGCGCCACAATGATGTTCCCGACGTTCATAGAGGAGCGCGCCCCGTGACCCTGATCAAGCAAGACGACCTGATACAGAGCGTTGCCGACGCTTTGCAGTTCATTTCCTATTACCACCCCGTCGATTTCATCCAAGCCATGCACGAGGCGTACCTGCGCGAAGAATCGCCGGCGGCACGCGACTCGATGGCCCAGATCCTGATCAACTCGCGGATGTGCGCCACCGGTCATCGGCCGATCTGCCAGGACACCGGCATCGTCACCGTGTTCGTCAAGGTCGGCATGGACGTGCGCTGGGACGGCGCGACCATGAGCCTCGACGACATGATCAACGAAGGTGTTCGCCGCGCCTACAACCTGCCGGAAAACGTCCTGCGCGCCTCGATCCTCGCCGATCCGGCCGGCGCCCGTAAGAACACCAAGGACAACACCCCGGCGGTCATCCACTACTCCATCGTCCCGGGCAACACCGTGGAAGTGGACGTGGCGGCCAAGGGCGGCGGCTCCGAGAACAAGTCGAAGATGGCCATGCTCAACCCGTCCGACTCGATCGTCGACTGGGTCCTGAAGACCGTGCCGACCATGGGCTCCGGCTGGTGCCCGCCGGGCATGCTCGGCATCGGCATCGGCGGCACCGCCGAGAAAGCCGCGGTGATGGCGAAGGAAGTCCTGATGGACGAGATCGACATCCACGAACTCAAGGCCCGCGGCCCGCAGAACAAGATCGAAGAAATGCGTCTGGAGCTGTTCGAGAAGGTCAACCAGCTGGGCATCGGCGCCCAGGGCCTGGGCGGCCTGACCACCGTGCTCGACGTGAAGATCATGGACTATCCGACCCACGCCGCCTCGCTGCCGGTATGCATGATCCCCAACTGCGCCGCCACCCGCCACGCGCACTTCATCCTCGACGGCTCCGGCCCGGCCGAGTTGGAAGCGCCGTCGCTGGACGCCTACCCGGAAATCGTCTGGGAAGCCGGCCCGAGCGCGCGCCGCGTCAACCTCGACACCCTGACGCCGGAAGAAGTGCAGAGCTGGAAACCGGGCGAAACCGTGCTGCTCAACGGCAAGATGCTCACCGGCCGCGACGCTGCGCACAAGCGCATGGTGGACATGCTGAACAAGGGCGAAGCGCTGCCGGTGGACCTCAAGGGACGCTTCATCTATTACGTCGGCCCGGTCGATCCGGTCGGCGACGAAGTGGTTGGCCCGGCAGGCCCGACCACCGCGACGCGGATGGACAAGTTCACCCGGCAAATACTCGAACAGACCGGCCTGCTGGGCATGATCGGCAAATCCGAGCGCGGCCCGATCGCCATCGATGCGATCCGCGACAACAAGGCCGTGTACCTGATGGCCGTCGGCGGCGCCGCCTACCTGGTCGCCCAGGCGATCAAGAAATCCCAGGTTCTGGCTTTCGCCGAGCTGGGCATGGAAGCGATCTACGAGTTCGACGTGAAGGACATGCCGGTAACCGTGGCTGTCGACACCAAGGGCGAGTCGGTACACATCACCGGTCCGGCGATCTGGCAGAAGAAGATCGCCGAAAGCCTGGCGGTGGAAGTGCAGTAATCCATCGTGAGAATGAAAAAGCCCGGCCAGTGCCGGGCTTTTTCGTATCTGTTTCCTTGTAAGAAAGGAAAAGGATAATGCGCATAAAAAAGCCGATCTCTCGATCGGCTTTTCTTGGCACTCGCGCTCGATTAAAGACTCAACTTGCTCCGATTCTTTTCCAGCGTCGCCGCGCCTATGCCTTTCACCTCGAGCAACTCGTCCACCGAGGCGAACGGGCCATGGGCATCACGGTACTCGACGATCGCCTTGGCCTTGACCAGACCTATTCCCGACAGCTCGCGCTGCAAGGTTTCGGCATCGGCCGTATTCAGGTTCACCGTTGCCACCTTCGCCGCCAACTCGGCGACAGGCTCGTCGGGAGCAGGCTCGGCCGGGTCGGCAGCGAAAAGAGAAAAGGACAGCGAAGCCAGCGTAGCGAGGGACAGGGCAGAGAGCCATTTGCGCATTGTGTGAACTCCTTGTGGATGCGGTGTTGCGGTAATGTCCATACCGCTGGCTAAAAATAGCCCACGCACTTATCGCGTCAATTGGAGTTACCGAGGGAAGAGCTGTTTAACCCTGCGTGATATCGACGCAGGTTCGACCCTCCGCATAGTTCAATGCATCAAGGCTCGCCTTTACGCTTCTGATAAATCCAGTCGACGATCTCGCCTTCCGGCGAATAGCCGCAAACGGTTTCACGCAGCAACTGCCGTACACGGTCATAGTCGTCCGCGTCCAACGCCTTGAGCAGACTGGACAGAACCTCTTTGAACGCATCCCACGGCAACCATTCCTCGTTGGCGCGCATGATCATTGGATGATCGGTCGGCGTGACGCCCTCGGCGCCGATCAGCAGTTCCTCATAGAGCTTCTCGCCCGGGCGCAGACCGGTGAACTCGATGGCGATGTCGCCATTCGGATTGTTTTCCGAGCGAACGCTCATGCCCGCCAGGTGAATCATCTTCTCCGCCAGATCGACGATCTTCACCGGCCAACCCATGTCCAGAACGAAGACGTCGCCGCCCTGCCCCATGGAGCCGGCCTGGATGACCAACTGCGCGGCCTCGGGGATGGTCATGAAGTAACGGGTGATATTCGGGTGCGTGACCGTCACCGGCCCGCCCTTGCGAATCTGCTCGTAGAAGCGCGGGATCACCGATCCGGACGAGCCCAGCACATTGCCGAAGCGGACCATGGTGAAGCAGGTCTTGTTGACGTGATGAACGGTCGGGTCCGCCTGGAACAGCAGCGGCGCGCTCTCCCGGCTCAAGGCCTGCAGCACCATCTCGGCCAGGCGTTTCGAACTGCCCATGACGTTGGTCGGGCGTACCGCCTTGTCGGTGGAGATCAGCACGAAGTTCTCGACCCCCGCTTTCAAGGCAGCCTGGGCGGTATACAGCGAGCCCATCACATTGTTCAGGACGCCTTCGGCAATGTTGTGCTCGACCATCGGCACATGCTTGTAAGCCGCGGCGTGATAGACGGTGTTCACGCTCCATGAACGCATCACGTCCTTCAAGCGCTCCCGATCACGTACCGAACCCAGTATCGGAACCAGGCGTACGGCCAGGGATTCCCGCTTGATGCGTTGCTCCAGTTCGGAATGGATGCTGTAAAGGTTGAACTCGCTGTGCTCGAAGATCAGCAGCGTCGTTGGCCCATTGAGGAGGATTTGCCGGCACAGCTCGGAGCCGATCGAACCGCCCGCTCCCGTGACCATCACCACCTGGCCACGGATGCAGCGCTCGAACAGCTCCTGCTGTGGCGGAACCACTTCACGCCCCAGCAGATCGGCGATGTCCACTTCCTGGATGTCATCGACCTTCACCCGCCCGCTCGCCAGGTCCATGAATCCCGGCACGCTGCGCACATGCAGCGGATAGTGCTCGAGCAGCGCCAACACTTCACGACGCCGTGCCCGCGTTGCCGACGGGATCGCCAGGAGGATTTCCTGTGCGCCGGTCTCATTGACCATCTGTTCGATGTGCTTGGGCTTGTAGACCTTCAACCCGGAGATGATTCGCGTGGCGATATTGTCATCGTCATCGATAAAGGCCACTGGGCGCATGGAACGACCCATACGTAACGCGCTGACCAATTGGTTGCCTGCTGCACCGGCACCATAGATAGCAACACGGGGAAGGCCGTCATTGCCACGAAGGAAAGGCATTTGCTGCCTCGCTACGTACCAGTCTCCCAGGAAGTACTGGCGCATGAGCAACCGGAGCCCACCGATCAGCATCAGGCTGATCCACCAGTAATTGAAGACGATCGAGCGCGGGACCACGTTGAGCGGTACCCGATACCAGTAGAAGACCAGGGCAAAAATCAATGCCGAAAGCGAAACGGCCTTGAATATGGTGATGAGCGCATCGTTACCCAGATAACGCATCACTGCCCGGTACATCCCCAGGCGAACGAAGATCGGGATGGAGACCATCGGCGCGATGGCGAACAGCCAGAAATGCTCGCCCAGCGGGTCGACCCGCTCGTCCAGCCCAAGACGCACGATGAATGCCGCCCATAGCGCCGTCCATACCAACCCGACATCGGCACTCACCTGCAGCAGGCGTTTATAGCGACGGGGCATCCTTACCAGAAAATTGCGAACATTCATTGGTGGTCCTAACATTCAGCGTCGTGTCGACCCTGCTCCTTTTGATACGGCGGTTCACAACGCATGAACAAACGCCTAGTTAACTTCCAGCTTTCCCGCATCGAAACGAACGGCTAGCAATATCAGCGGGACATAGGCGATCAACAGCCCTACACACCCATCCAGATATTGCAACGAAACCAGCAGCGCAACCGGGAACAGCCAAACGGTATTTATGGCAAGTACAGCCAAGGTGACGGGCTTATGACTGCCGAATCGGCGCGACGCATGCTGATAAGCGTGGCTGCGATGCGCTTCGTAAACTCTGTCGCCGCGAAACAACCGCCGAACTAACGTCCAGGTTGCATCGACGATGAAGACACCAAGCAGGATCAGCCAGCTCCATAGCAACTGAGGAGCAATCCAGGCGGCCTGCAAGGAAAGGATTCCGAGCACCAGGCCGAGAAATCCGCTCCCAGCATCCCCCATGAAGATACGTGCCGGCGGAAAGTTCCAGAACAGGAAGCCAGCGACCGCTGCCGCCAGCAGCAGGGGCGGCAAGGCCAAATCTGGCTCAGCCGGAGTCGCGAAGCCCTGTACGCCATAAAGCAAGGCACCGCCCAGGCAAACACAAATCGCCTCGACACTGGCGATGCCGTCGATGCCATCCATGAAGTTGTAAAGATTCAGCAGCCAGACCAGGTAAACGGTTGCCAGCGCGTAGCCGATCAAGCCCAGATCCAGTGTGAAGCCGAAAAAGGAAAGCGTCGGCAAACCACCCAACCAGAACAACGCCCAGATCGCTCCGGCAAAATGCCCCAGCAAACGCCAACGAGCGGCTATATGGCCGTGGTCATCGAGAAAACCCAGCACCGCGATGCCCACTCCAGCCCCCAGCAACGCCCACATCGAGCGCAAGTCGACGGCACCGAAGGCGGCAAAGATCGGCAATGCCAGCAGAAAGCTCACCACAATGGCCACCCCGCCGCCCCGAGGCGTGGGAACCGAATGGGAGCTGCGGGCATTGGGGATATCGATGATGCTGCGCGCTAGCGCATAACGGCGCAGCAGCCAAGTCAAGGCTAGAGAAAGACCAGCAAACACCGGCAATAAGAACCAGAAAGTCATGTCAGAAGACATCCCAAAAGAACAATGGAGCGCAGTTTATTTGCCGGCAGCCCGCAGGATCTTGTAGTCAACTCCTGCCTTTACCAACGCACCCGCCGGCGTGGACGGAGGGACCCATGCCAAAAGACTACGTGCTTTGTACGAGTCAATCTGTAGAGAGCCGCATAGCTGGTTGGATATCGCCTGTTTACCGGTCAATGATGCGGCCAACTGCATCCAGCCGCTCGGCATACGGAACAGACGAGGCTGACGTCCCATGCCTTGGGCCAAAAACTGCACAATATCGGCCGTGGAAACCTCTACGCCGTCGGAGATCAGGAACAGCTGGTTAGCCGCCGCAGGATGGTCGATACCAAGCGTGATGAAATCAACCAGGTTCTCTAGGGCAACCATGCTTCGCTGATTGCTGATGGCAGCGAAGGGCAAGGGAACGCCGGAGGCCACCAAAGCCAGTAGGCGTTTGAAGTTACCAGGGGCGTGGCCTGCGTAGACCAAGGGTGGACGAATGATAACGAGCTCCATATCCGTGCCTCGTACGAGTTCCCATAATCCGAGCTCCGCCTCTAATTTCGAGACCGCATAATCTGCATGTGGTGAGGGCACCGAATCTTCGGTAAAAGGCGAGCTGGAGGTATGCGCACCGTTCACTCCAATCGAGCTGACGAAAATGAATCGCTTCACACCTGCCGCTATCGCGTTGCTTGCCAGATTCAACGTGCCCTTCGTGTTGACTTCCCTGAATTCAGCAAGCGCGTGCGGCCCCGGCTGCATTACGTGGGCCAACCCTGCAAGGTGCACCACGACGTCCTGTCCTTGTAGAACGTGAGACCAACGCGTCGCCCCATCGATACGGCCAACCTCCATCACCTCATCGGAAGCGATACCGGAATGCAATACAGTTCGACACGGAAGAACCAAGTTTCTTCCAGCCAGCCGGAGATGGTCGACCAAAGCCGAACCGATGAAGCCGCTACTTCCCGTGACGCATAAATTCTTAGGAGTCATTTCAGATAACTTGCCAGTTTGAACGGGACCTTCATGGCGATGAAAAAGATATTGGTATACAAGCCATTCGAACGGCAGGCACGGACGATCTCCATGTTCTGGTGAATTCGCCACCAGAAGCCAGTTGTACTGATACCTCCTTCCCGCATCTTGACGATGGTTGAAGACATGCGCTTGGCTTTTACACCCGCCAGAAGAAACCGCGCCATCAGTTCGAAATCAGCGGACACACGGTAGTCCAGTTTATAAAAGCCCAACTTACTGAATAAATCTCGCCGAGCATAAAAGGTCGGATGAGGAATCATGAACCCGAAACGAATCTTCCATGGCATGAACCCACTGGATGTATATTTTCGGGTGACGCTATTCAAAGCGTTCCGCTGTACGAAGAGGAGATCTGCGTATGTAGCTTGCGCGTCGGGATTGGCCTCAATAAAGCGATGCAGATCACTCATGACATTGTCATTGGCGAAAATATCATCGGAATTCAATATCCCAACGAAATCACCAGTCGCCGCCTGAATACCCTTGTTCATCGCATCATAGATACCCCGGTCAGGCTCGCTGATGACCTTGGCGATCCGCCCTGCGTACTCATTGATGATGCTCATCGTCGCATCCTTCGATGCCCCGTCCACCACAATGTACTCGATATCGGAATGGCTCTGGCTCAATACGGATTCGATGGTATCCCTGATCGTCTCGGCGCTGTTGTAGCAGACAGTGACTATGGAAATTTTCAACTCATGCCACCTCAGGCCCTGCCATAGATGTCTTCGAAGCGAACGATATCGTCTTCGCCCAGATAGGATCCTGACTGAACTTCGATCAGTTCGAGCGGAATTTTTCCCGGGTTTTCCAGGCAATGAACCTGACCGATCGGGATGTAGGTCGACTGGTTTTCAGTCACTAGGCTGGTCTTATCGCCGATCGTTACCCGAGCCGAACCGCTGACGACAATCCAGTGTTCGGCACGGTGGTGATGCATCTGCAGGGAAAGCTTGGCGCCAGGCTTCACGGTGATTCGCTTCACCTGGTAACGTTTGCCATTGTCTATCGAGTCGTATACGCCCCAGGGGCGATAAACCTCCCGATGGCTCAGGTGCTCATGGCGACCGTCCGACTTAATCCGGTCGACGACTTTTTTCAGTTCTTGGGCGCTATCCTTGTGGGCGACCAGCACGGCATCCTTGGTCTCGACGACGATCAGATCGGATATGCCGAGTAGCGCAACGAGACGGCTGTTGGAATGCACGTAGGAGTTGCGAGTCGACTGGATGAGCACATCGCCGTGCAGCGCGTTGCCGTTTTCATCCTTCGGGCTGATATCCCACAGGGCGAACCACGAGCCAATATCGTTCCAGCCGGCATCGAGGGGCACCATAGCCGCCGCGGCGGTACGCTCCATCACGGCGTAGTCGATTGAATCGTCGGGGCAGTCAGTAAACGCGGTAGCGCCGAGGCGGATGAAGTCCAGATCGCGCAGGCCGTCAGCGAGCGCTCGCCGGCAACAGGCCAGCATCTCGGGCTGGAACAATTCCAGCTCCTCCAGATAGCGGGCGGCACGGAACAGGAACATTCCGCTGTTCCACACGTAGCGCCCGCTGGCCAGATAAGCCTCGGCCGTTTCGGCATCAGGTTTTTCCACGAAGCGCTGTACCCGGAATCCATCGGGGCCCAGCGCCTCTCCCCGCTCGATGTAGCCGTATCCCGTTTCCGCATGCGTTGGCACGATGCCGAAAGTCACCAGTTTGCCGTCTACCGCCAAAGTCTCGGCACGCGCAATGGCTGCATGGAAGGCATCCACATCCTCGATGACATGATCCGCCGCCAGCACCAGCAGAACAGCAGTGGGATCCTTGGCCACCACGTTAAGCGCTGCCAGCGCAATGGCCGGTGCGGTATTCCGGCCAAACGGTTCGAGCAGAATGGACGCATTCTCGAAGCCGATCATGCGTAATTGTTCCGCCGCCAGGAAACGATGTTGCTCATTACAAATCAGCTGCGGAGCGGCCACGTCGAGGCCCTGCAAACGCTGGAGCGTCGATTGCACCAAGGTCGATGTGCCGCCGCCCATAGTGAGAAATTGCTTGGGATTCAACTGGCGGGACAGTGGCCACAGGCGCGAGCCGTTACCGCCCGCCATGATCACGGGATAGAGCATGACTTCATCCTGAAGTAGTGAATGGCAAATCAGCGCTTCGCGTCTTCGAAGTTGTCGACGAACCAGCGGTAGGCGTCCTGCAGGCCTTCTTCCAGGCCGATCCGCGATTTCCAGCCCAGCGCTTCCAGGCGCGAGACGTCCATCAGCTTGCGCGGCGTGCCGTCCGGCTTGCTCGCATCGAAGGCCAGGCGGCCCTGGAATTCGGTGACCCGCGCGATGGTTTCCGCCAGCTCGCGGATGGTGCAGTCCTGGCCGGTGCCGACGTTGATGTGCGAGAGCATCGGCTGGGTGTTGGCCTGGTAGGTGGCCTCGTCCAGGTTCATCACGTGGACGCTGGCCGCGGCCATGTCGTCGACGTGGAGGAACTCGCGCATCGGCGTGCCGCTACCCCAGATCAGCACTTCCTCGTCGCCGCGCAGGGTGGCTTCGTGGAAACGGCGCAGCAGCGCCGGGATCACGTGGCTGTTTTCCGGGTGGTAGTTGTCGTGCGGGCCGTAGAGATTGGTCGGCATCACGCTGCGGTAGTCGCGCCCGTACTGGCGGTTGTAGCTCTCGCAGAGCTTGATCCCGGCGATCTTGGCGATCGCGTAGGGCTCGTTGGTCGCTTCCAGCACGCCGGTGAGCAGCGCCTCTTCCTTCATCGGTTGCTCGGCATGCTTGGGATAGATGCACGAGGAGCCGAGGAACAGCAGCTTCTGCACGCCGTTGGCGTGGGCGGCGTGGATGATGTTCGCCTCGATCATCAGGTTCTGGTAGATGAACTCGGCCGGGTAGGTGTTGTTGGCGTGGATGCCGCCGACCTTGGCCGAGGCCAGGTACACCTGGTCGATGTTCTCGGCAGCGAAGAACGCCTGCACGGCGGCCTGGTCGACCAGGTCCAGCTCGTCGCGACCACGGGTGACGATTTCCACGTCACCCTGCTGGCGCAGGAGCCGGACGATCGCCGA
>NZ_DJTK01000059.1:0-18741 GCF_002438225.1 Pseudomonas sp. UBA6310
CTCTCCCGTTCACGGGAGAGGGGCCGGGGGAGAGGGCCAGGGCCGCGCCGGAGCCACAGGCAAAGCCCCTCTCCCTATCCCTCCTCCAAGAATGGAAGAGCGGACTGTCCAGTGTTCGAGCCACTTCATCAGGAGTTCCGCCCATGCCCACCCTCCGCGCCGCCGCCGTGCAGCTTTCGCCGGTGCTCTACAGCCGCGAAGGCACCGTCGACAAGGTCTGCCGGCAGATCGAGGCCCTCGGCCGGGAAGGCGTGCAGTTCGCCGTGTTCCCGGAAACGGTGGTGCCCTACTACCCCTATTTTTCCTTCGTCCAGCCGCCTTTCGCGATGGGCAAGCAGCACCTGAAACTGCTCGACGAATCGGTGCAGGTGCCCTCCGCCGCGACGCTCGCCATCGGCGAGGCCTGCCGCGCGGCCAACATGGTGGTGTCGATCGGCGTCAACGAGCGCGACGGCGGCACGATCTACAACGCCCAGCTGCTGTTCGACGCCGACGGCACGCTGATCCAGCACCGCCGCAAGATCACCCCGACCTACCATGAGCGCATGGTCTGGGGACAAGGCGACGGCTCCGGGTTGCGCGCGGTGGACAGCGCCGCCGGGCGCATCGGCTCGCTGGCCTGCTGGGAGCACTACAACCCGCTGGCGCGCTATGCCCTGATGGCCGACGGCGAACAGATCCACGCGGCGATGTTTCCCGGCTGCCTGGTCGGCGAGATCTTCGCCGAGCAGATCGAGGTGACCATCCGCCACCACGCGTTGGAATCCGGCTGCTTCGTGGTCAACGCCACCGCCTGGCTGGAGCCGGAACAGCAGCAACGGATCATGGCCGATACCGGCTGCGAGCTGGCGCCGATCTCCGGCGGCTGCTTCACCGCCATCGTCTCGCCGGAAGGCCGCCTGCTCGGCGAGCCGCTGCGCAGTGGCGAAGGCGTGGTGATCGCCGACCTCGACCTGGCGCTGATCGACAAGCGCAAGCGGATGATGGATTCGGTCGGCCACTACAGCCGCCCGGAACTGCTCAGCCTGCTGATCGACCGCACGCCCACCGCGCACCTGCACGAACGTCCGGCGGCGCTGCCGGCCCGTGCGCTCGAGGAGCTCGACCATGCCAGCCTCTGACCTGATCGCCAGCGACCTGCTCAGCGAACTGCAATGCCACGGCGTGCGCTGGCTCGACGGCAACGCCGGGCTGTCGCGCAAGGGCGGCGCCGGGCCGTCGGACCACAAGGCGCTGAGCCTCGGCAGCCACACCGCGATGGTGCCGATGCTCAACCAGGCGTCGCTGGATTCGCCCTACTCGGCGCACCCCAGCGGCGAGCTGGCGCTGATCTTCCGCGACGGCCTGCAGGTCGGCGAAGTGAAGATCCCCGGCGTGCCGAACTTCTATTCGCTCAGCACCGCCGACGGCATCCCCTACTGGAAGATCGCCACCCTGCACAGCCGCGACGTGCTCGCCACCACGGTGCTGCAGCACTGCATCCGCATGAACGAGGCGGCCAGCGCCTGCCAGTTCTGCGCCATCGGCCAGTCGCTGGCCAACGGCAAGACCATCGCTCGCAAGCGCCCGGCGCAGCTCGCCGAGGTGGCGAAGGCGGCGGTCGAGCTGGACGGCGTCAAGCACATGGTGATGACCACCGGCACGCCGCAGACGCCCGATCGCGGCGCGGCGATCCTCTGCGAGTCGGCGGCCGCGGTCAGCGCCGCGGTGGACCTGCCGATCCAGGCGCAGTGCGAGCCGCCGGACGACGACGCCTGGTTCGCCCGCCTCAGGGACAGCGGCGTGGTGTCCCTCGGCATGCACCTGGAGGCGGTCACCGACGCGGTGCGTGCGCGGATCATGCCGGGCAAGGCCGAGGTTCCGTTGAGCCGCTACTTCTCGGCCTTCGAGGCGGCGCTCAAGGTGTTCGGCCACGGCCAGGTGAGCACCTACATCCTCGCCGGGCTGGGCGACTCCGAAGACGAGATCGCTGGCATTTCCGAACGCCTCGCCGCGCTCGGCGTGTACCCCTTCGTGGTGCCCTTCGTGCCCATCGACGGCACGCCGCTGGCGCAGCACCCGAAACCGGACAACGCCATGCTCCAGCGCCTCTACCCGCGCATCGGCGCCAGCCTGCGCCGCCACGGGCTGCACTCCGAGAAGATCAACGCCGGCTGCGCCAAGTGCGGCGCCTGCTCGGCCCTGAAGAAACACGAGTGAGGAGCACGCCGATGAACGCCTTCGCCCTGGTCGACGATCAGTTCGCCCCGTTCCGCGCCGACGACCTGCTGGTCAAGCCGGCCAGCGAGGCCTGGGAGCGCCGCGCCTACTTCGCCCTGCGCCGCGCGGTGTTTTCCGAGGAACAGCAACTGCTCGCCCAGGACCGCGACGCCCACGATTTCCAGGCCATCGCCATCGTCGCCCTGGCGAACAACTGCGCGGTGGCCGACCGGGTGATCGGCGCGGTGCGCATTTACCAGCCCGAGCCGGGCCTCTGGTACGGCGGCCGGCTGTGCGTCGAGCGCGCCTATCGCCGTCACGGGCTGATCGGCACGGCGCTGGTCAACGAGGCGGTGTCGCGCGCCATCGAGCTGGGCTGCACGCGCTTCCTCGCCACCGTGCAACAGGCCAACGAGGCGTACTTCCACGGCCTGCACTGGCAGACCCTGGAACACCTGGAACTGCTAGGCCAGCCGCACGCGCTGATGCAGGCGGACCTCGGCCGCTACCCGTTCATGCCGCGCCAGGTGTCGCTGCTGCCCCTGAAGGCGCGCCGCCATGACTAACGCCCTGCGCCTGCCGATGAGCACGCCGCTCGAAGCGCTGCTCGACACCCTGCGCGACACCCCGGCGATGCGCGCCAAGCTGGCCATCCAACGCCCGGCCCGGCAGCTGGACGCCCCGCTCGCGGCGAGCCGCGACGCGCTCTACGCCCTGCCCGGCGACGACACCGCGGCGATCCGCGTCGGCGACCGTTACCAGTTGCTGGCCATCGAGGGCATGCTGCCGGCCTTCGTCGAGGCGGCGCCCTGGTTCGCCGGCTGGTCGGCGGTGATGGCCAACGTCAGCGACATCACCGCCATGGGTGGGCGCGCCTGCGCGGTGGTCAACGCCTACTGGCATCACGACGCCGACGCCGCCGGCCAGGTGCTCGCCGGCATCCGCGCCGCCTGCGAGGCCTACGGGCTGATCCTCGCCGGCGGCCACACCAGCCAGGCCGGCGGCAACCCGGCGGCGCTGGCGGTGGCGATCACCGGCATCGCGAAGAAGCTGCTCTCGACGCTGCACGTCGCCCCCGGCCAGGTGCTGGCCATGGCGGTCGACCTCGACGGCCGCTGGCATGCCGACGCGCCCTACTGGAAGGCCTTCGAGAACGTCCCCGGCGAACGCCTGCGCGAACAGCTGGAAGTCATCCCGCGGCTGGCCGAGGCCGGCCTGCTGCTGGCCGCCAAGGACATCAGCAACGCCGGCCTGCTGGGCACCCTGCTGATGCTGCTGGAACCCACCGGCTGCGGCGCCGAGCTGGACCTCGACGCCCTGCCGCGCCCGGCCGACGGCGACCTGCCGCGCTGGCTGCAGGCGTTCCCCAGCTACGGCTACCTGCTCAGCCTCGACGAAGCCGCCTTCCCGGAAGTGCAGGCCGCCTTCGCCTTCCACGGCCTGACCTGCGCGCGCATCGGCCGGATCGACGCCAGCGCGCGCCTGGTCGTGCGCCAGGACACCGAGCGCAGCGAATTCTGGAACCTCGCGCAGACGCCCTTCACCGGCTTGCGCTACCCCACCCACACCCCCGCCCAGGAGCACTGACATGCCCGCCGTCAACTTTCGCGTGCGCTGGCCCGATGGCCAGGAAAGCCCCGGTTACTCACCGTCCACGGTGATCTACGAACACCTGCACAGCGGCGTGCCCTACGCCCTGGAGGATTTCCTGCAACGCCTGGAAACCGCGCTGAACGCGGCGTCCGAACGAGTGAAGGAGGTGAAGGGCTTCTACTGCAGCTCGGCGATGGACACCCTCGCCTCGCTCAAGTACCAGGCCGACCGCCATGGCGAAGGCGCCGTGCAGGTGCTGGAGATGAACACCGCCAGCGAAGGCTGCGTGCTCGGCGGCTGGGGCTCGTTCCCCACCTAGCGTTGCCCGCCCCACGCTCGGGGCGAACAGGACCCTGGGTGGATCGGGGCGCATAGCCGACGCTCTTCCATCCACCGTCGCGTCGATCGGTGGATCGATGAAGCGCGATCCACCCTACAGAAGCCATTCCGGGCGAATGCCTCAGCGGCACGCCCGTCGACCGACCCTTTTTCGGAGAACCCCATGAAAAGCGCCCCTCAACCCCAGCACCACAGCGTCATCATCGTCGGCGGCGGCCAGGCCGGTCTTTCCGCAAGCTACTACCTGCAGCAGCAGGGCATCGATCACCTGCTGCTGGAGAAGAACAGCCTGACCCACGCCTGGCGCACGCAGCGCTGGGACGCCTTCTGCCTGGTCACGCCGAACTGGCAGTGCGCACTGCCCGGCTACCCGTACCAGGGCGACGACCCACACGGCTTCATGAAGCGCGAGGAAATCATCGCCTACCTCGACGGCTTCATCGCCTCGGTGAACGCACCGGTGCGCGAGGGCGTCGCGGTGCAGAAGGTCAGCCCGCGGCCGCAGGGCGGCTACAGCGTGCAGACCTCGGCCGGCGAGTTCAGCGCCGACGAGGTGATCATCGCCTCCGGTGGCTATCACACGCCGATCATCCCGCGCCTGGCCGAGCGCCTGCCGCCGAGCATCACCCAGATCCACTCCGAGCAGTACCGCAACCCGGCGCAGTTGCCGGCCGGCAAGGTGCTGGTGGTCGGCTCCGGGCAGTCCGGCGCGCAGATCGCCGAGGATTTGCACCTGGCTGGCCGCGAGGTGTTCCTGGCAGTCGGCGATGCGCCGCGCTGCGCACGCTTCCACCGCGGCCGCGACGTGGTCGACTGGCTGGCGGAGATGGGCTACTACGACATCGGCGTCGACCGCCACCCGTTGCGCGAGGGCGTACGCGACAACACCAACCACTACGTCACCGGCCGCGACGGCGGGCGCGACATCGACCTGCGCCGCTTCGCCCTCGAAGGCATGCAGCTGTTCGGCGTGCTGCGCGAGCTGGACGGCGACACCCTGCGCTTCTCCACCGATCTGGCGGCGAAGCTGGATGCGGCGGACGCGGTGTACAACCGGATCAACGCCAGCATCGACCAGTACATCGCAGAGAACGCCATCGACGCGCCGCCCGGCGAGGTCTACCAGCCGCTCTGGCAACCGGCGGCGGAGCGCGAGACGCTGAACCTGACGGAAGCCGGCATCAGTTGCATCGTCTGGTGCATCGGCTTCGCCCCGGACTTCGCCTACGTCGACGCCGGCGTGTTCAACGGTCGCGGCCATCCGGTCCACGCGCGCGGCGTCAGCGCCCAGCCGGGGCTGTATTTCCTCGGCCTGCCGTGGCTCTACACCTGGGGCTCGGGACGCTTCTCCGGGGTCGCCCGGGATGCCGAGTACCTGGTGGAGCGCATCGCCGAACGGATCGCACCGCGCAGCCGCGTGGTCAATGCATAGCCCCTGTCCGCCCTGGAGCCGACCATGTCCACACAACGCCCGCCGCTGCCACCGTTCACCCGCGAGAGCGCCGTCGAGAAGGTGCGCCTCGCCGAGGACGGCTGGAACAGCCGCGACCCCGAACGCGTCTCGCTGGCCTACAACCTCGACACCCAGTGGCGCAACCGCGCCGAGTTCGTCCATGACCGCTCCGGGGCGAAAGCCTTCCTCGAGCGCAAATGGGCGAAGGAACTGGATTACCGGCTGATCAAGGAGCTGTGGGCCTTCGACGGCAACCGCATCGCCGTGCGCTACGCCTACGAATGGCACGACGACTCAGGCAACTGGTTCCGCTCCTACGGCAACGAGAACTGGGAGTTCGACGCCGACGGGCTGATGACGCGGCGTTTCGCCTGCATCAACGACCTGCCGATCCGCGAGGAGCAGCGCCTGTATCGCTGGCCGCTGGGGCGCCGGCCGGACCAGCATCCCGGCCTGTCCGACCTGGGGCTTTGAGCGCGGGCGCGGCTGCCCACTCCGGCAGCGCGTGTCGTTCGCGGTGATACTGCCGCTCTGGCCCTGCGGACCCTGCGGCCTTTCGCCACGGGGCCTGCAGCCAGGGCACCGGATCATCTGATCTGGTTTTTTTAGATTTAGCTGAGTCTGTTACCGGCACAGTTCGCCGCCGATCATGGTCGGGCCTGATAAAAAGCCTGATGGGGCGACACCATGACCGACCGTATTCCCGCCCGGATCATCGACAGCATCGATCCGAGCCAGCCAATCCGCCTCACCCCCGCGCAAGCCGGCGGGCCGATCCACACCCGCAGTTTCACCGGACTGTTCCGCAACCTGCGCCGCTATGGCGCCGGGGCGCTGTTCCTGCTGTTCTTCGGCACCGCCTGGCTCGACTGGGGCGGCCGCCAGGCCGTGCTCTGGGACCTCTCCGGGCGCAAGTTCTACATCTTCGGCGCGACCTTCTGGCCGCAGGACCTGGTGCTGCTCTCGGCGATCCTGATCATCGCCGCCTTCGGCCTGTTCGCCATCACCGTGTTCGCCGGCCGCGTGTGGTGCGGCTACACCTGCCCGCAAAGCGTCTGGACCTGGGTGTTCATGTGGGCGGAGAAGGTCACCGAGGGTGATCGCGGCCAGCGTCTCAAGCTGGACGCCGCGCCCTGGTCGGCGACCAAGCTGCTGCGGCGTGGCGCCAAGCACGCGCTTTGGCTCGCCATCAGCCTGGCCACCGCGCTGGCATTCGTCGGCTACTTCACGCCGATCCGCGACCTGGTGCGCGAGCTGTTCACCTTGCAACTGGATCTGACCACCGCCTTCTGGGTCGCCTGCTTCGCCACCGCCACCTATCTCAACGCCGGCTGGCTGCGCGAGCAGGTGTGCCTGCACATGTGCCCCTACTCGCGCTTCCAGAGCGTGATGTTCGACGCCGACACCCTGGTGGTGACCTACGACGCCGCCCGTGGCGAGAATCGCGGCCCGCGGCGCAAGGACGTCGACCCGCGCAGCGCCGGGCTGGGCGATTGCATAGACTGCACCATCTGCGTCCAGGTCTGCCCCACCGGCATCGACATCCGTGACGGCCTGCAGCTCGACTGCCTGAGCTGTGGCGCCTGCATCGACGCCTGCGACTCGGTGATGGACAAGATGGGCTATGCCCGCGGCCTGGTGCGCTACAGCTCGGAACGCGCGATGGCGGGCGGCAAGACCCGCCTGCTGCGGCCGCGCCTGATCGGCTACGCGGCGCTGCTGGTGGCGATGATCGGCGCCTTCGTCTGGGCCCTGCAGGTTCGCCCGCTGGTGTCGCTGGACGTGACCAAGGACCGCGGTCTGTACCGCGAGAACAGCCTCGGCCAGATCGAGAACATCTACACCCTGAAGCTGATCAACAAGACCCAGCAGGCGCGCCACTACGTCATCGAACTGGCCGAGGAAGGCGACTTCCACTACAGCGGCCAGCGCGAGGTGCTCCTGCAACCGGGGGAGATCGCCGATCTGCCGGTGAGCGTGGCACTGACCGCGGACACCGCGAACAGCTCGCAGCCACTGACCTTCGCCGTGCAGGACCTCGACGAACCGACGACCCGGATCAGCGCCGCCAGCACCTTCGTCGCGCCGATCAATCGCTGATCGGTGGCGACACCCGCGAGGCCGCCGCTCCGACATCCCCGAAGCACCGACAGGTTGAAGTACAGTGTCCAGCACCAGCCCAGCCGCGATGACCCTGTCCACGATGAAGCGCTACGAGAAGTTCGCCGACGAGATCGCCGAATCGATCCGCAACGGCGTGCTCGCCCCCGGCGAGCGCGTCCCCTCGGTACGTCACGCCAGCCGCACCTACGGGGTCAGCCCGTCCACGGTGTTCCAGGCCTACTACCTGCTGGAGGACCGCGGGCTGATCCAGGCGCGGGCGCGTTCCGGCTACTTCGTCCGCGAGCACGCCAAGCACCCGCTGCACGAGCCGGAATCGCCGGTGGAGCGCGGCCCGCGCCAGGCGCAGACCACCGAGGTGGACGTCAGCGAACTGGTGTTCTCGGTGCTCGGCTCGCTGAAGAACCCGGCCACCGTGCCCTTCGGTTCGGCCTTCCCGAGCCCCTACCTGTTCCCCCTCGCGCGGCTGGCCCGATCGATGGCGCAGAGCGTGCGCGACATGCCCCCGCAAGCGGTGATCGCCGACATGACCGCCGGCAATCCCGACCTGCGCCGGCAGATCGCCCTGCGCTACATGGTCGCCGGCGTGCGTCTGCCAATGGACGAACTGGTGATCACCAACGGCGCGATGGAGGCGCTCAACCTCTGCCTGCAGAGCGTGACCCGTCCCGGTGACCTGGTGGCCATCGAGGCGCCGGCGTTCTACGCCACCCTGCAGGTACTCGAACGGCTGAAGCTCAAGGCGGTGGAGATTCCCGTGCACCCGCGCGAAGGCATCGACCTGGAGAGCCTCGCCGACAGCCTGCAACGCCTGCCGATCAAGGCCTGCTGGTTCATGAGCAGCCTGCAGAACCCGCTCGGTGCGAGCATGAGCGAGGACAAGAAGCGTGCCCTCTACGAACTGCTCCACGGCCATCAGGTGCCGCTGATCGAGGACGACGTCTACGCCGAGCTGTACTACGGCACGCAGCCGCCGAAGCCGGTGAAGAGCTTCGACCGCGACGGCCTGGTGATGCATTGCGGCTCCTTCTCCAAGAGCCTGGCGCCGGGTTACCGGGTCGGCTGGGTGGCCGGAGGGCGCTACGCCGAACAGATCAGCCGGCTCAAGCTGATGACCACCATCTCGCCCTCGGTGCCGGCCCAGGCGGCGATCGCCGATTACCTGCAGCACGGTGGCTACGACCGCCACCTGCGCAAGCTGCGCCATGCTCTGGAGATGCAGCAGGGCGCGATGCTCGCCTCCGCTGCCCGGCATTTCCCTGCGAGCACGCGGGTGACGCGGCCCACCGGCGGCTACTTCCTCTGGTTCGAGTTTCCCGAGCAGGTCGACTCGCTGCAGCTGTTCCAGCTGGCCCTCGCCCAGGGCATCAGCCTGGCGCCGGGGCCGATCTTTTCCGCCACCCGCCGCTTCGGCAACTGCGCACGGCTCAACCACGGTCACCCGTGGGACGCCGGCAGCGAGCGGGCGATGGAAACCCTCGGGCTGATTCTCGCGACCTTCTGAGTGACGCCAGGGCTTCGGCTTCACCAAACGCCTGGCGCAAACCCGCTCCCGTAGGGTGCGCCGCGCGCACCGAGCCGTAGCGCCAAGGCTTCGGCTTAACCGAAGGGAAGGTGCGCATGGCGCACCCTACAGGAGCAGGCCCAGCGACCGCTGTCCGTAGGGTGCGCCGCGCGCACCGAGCCGTAGCGCCAAGGCTTCGGCTTCACCGAGGGGAAGGTGCGCATGGCGCACCCTACAGGAGCAGGCCCAGCCAGGCGGAAACCAGCAGCAACAGCCCCATCGCCTGGTTGAAGCGGCGCAGTGCGGTGGGCGAGCGCAGCAGCCGCGCGCTGCCGACTCCCAGGCAGGCCCAGGCGGCCAGGCAGGGCAGCGAGACGACGAAGAAGATCGCCGCCAGTTGCAGCGTGCGCAGCCCCTGGTCCGGGCCGTGGCCGGCGAACACGCCGAGCACCGCCAGGGCCATCATCCAGGTCTTCGGGTTGACCAGTTGCAGGCTCGCCGCGGCGAACAGGCCGAAGCGCCCCGGCATGGCGCCCGGCGCGCCGAGGTCCGGGGGCGGGCTGCGGAAGATCTTCCAGGCCAGGTAGCTGAGCCAGGCGATGCCCGCCGCGTTCATCGCCAGTTGCACCTGCGGCAGGCGCGCCAGCAGGTCGCCGAACCCGCTGCCCACCAGCAGCACGATGGCCGCCGCGGCGGCGCAGGCGCCGAACACCGCCGGTAGGCTGGCGAGCAGGCCGTGGCGCGCGCCGTTGTTCAACACCAGCAGGTTGGTCGGGCCGGGCGTGATCGAGGCGACCAGTGCAAACAGCACGAAGGGCAAGAAGGACGCGGACATGGGCAGCTCCTGAAGAAGGGCAGCCCAGCATGTCGCGGCTGGATTCAGCGGTCTGGACGATTCGTGCAGCGTGTGCGGTAGTCCGCCGGGGTCAGCGCGTAGGCGCGGCGGAACCAGCGGCCGAGGTGGCTCTGGTCGGCGAAGCCCAGCGTCGCGGCGACCAGCGCCGGCGTCTCGCCCCGCGCCAGCAGGCGGCGCGCGCGGGTCAGGCGCAGCTGGATCAGGTAGGCGTGCGGCGGCAGGCCATAAGCGGCCTTGAAGGCGCGGGTCAGGCGATAGCGGTCGACCCCGGCGATCTGCGCCAGCTGGTCCATGCCCAGGTCCTGCTCCAGGTGCGCGTGCAGGTAATCGCGCGCCCGCTGCGCCGCGCGCGGCAGGCGTGGGTCGCAGGCCGGCATCCGCGTGCGCCAGGTGAGATGGCGGGTCAGGCGCTCCAGCAGAAGGTCCAGCGCCGCCTGGCGGGCGATGCGGATGTCCCGGCCGTGGAGCATGGCGAAGGCGCTGGCGGTGGCGCCGGCCAGCTGCGGGTCCTCGGCGAGAACCTGGGCGAAACTCAGCTGGGCATGTTCCGGCGCCTGCTCGAACAGCCCGCACAACTCGCGCTCCAGCCAGTGCGGGTCGAGGTAGAGCATGCGGTAGGTGAACCCTTCAGCCGTCGGCGCATGGCCGTCATGGATGTCGCCGGGTTCGAGCAGGAACACCTGCCCCGGCGTGCTCGAACGCCGCGCGCCACGGCAATGGAACTGCTGCACGCCCTGCTCGGTGAAACCGACCAGGTAGCTGTCGTGCCAGTGCGGATCGTAGGCATGGCCCTCGAAATGCGCCCGGATGGTCTCGATGCCGGTGTCACCGTCCTGCAGCAGTTCCACCCAATTGTTGTTCATGCCTGCCTCCCGCGTCGCCACTCATTATCGGCAGCGACGCGGTGCCAGGCTATCGCTGCGCGAACCGATGGTCTGGAAGATTTGTGCAGCGTCTCAGCCGAAACGCGTGCTCACCTCGATCAGCATCGGCTCGCCGGCCTCCAGCGCCGCGCGCAACGCATCGCGCAGGCCGGCGGCATCGCTGGCCTTCAGCGCGCGCATGCCATAGCCGGCCGCCAGGGCACAGAAGTCGATGCCCGGCACATCGAGGCCCGGCACCTGTTCGGCGCGCAATTGCCCGGCGAACCAGCGCAGCGCGCCGTAGGTGCCGTTGTTGAGGATCACGAAGATCGCCGGAATCCGGTACTGCACGGCGGTCCACAGTCCGGTGATGGCGTAGTTCGCCGAGCCGTCGCCGATCAGGCCGATCACCTGGCGCTGCGGCAGCGCCAGCTGCGCGCCGATCGCCGCGGCGATGCCGAAGCCTAGCCCGCCCGCGGCGGGGAAGAAGTAGCTGCGCGGGTGGCGCATCGGCAGTCGCTGCCAGAGCGCGGCGGTGGTCGAGGTAGACTCGTTGACGTACACCGCATCGGCCGGCGCCAGCTCGGCGACGATGTCGAAGACCTGCTCCGGCGCCATGCCGCCGGGCGCATCGCCGGTCAACGCCGGCGGCGCGGGCAAGGCCTGCGGGGCGGGCCGCGAACTGGCCGGGAGCAGCGCGAGCAGCGCTTCCAGGCTCAGTTGCGGATCACCGAGGATCGCCTCGCCCATCAGCGGCCGGCTGGCCTCCAGCGGATCGTCGAGGATCGCCACCAGCGCGGCACCGGCCGGCAGGCAGGCGCCGGGATCGAACTGGTGGTAACGGAACACCGGGGCGCCGATCACCAGGATCAGGTCGTGGCCTTCGAGCACCCGGGCGATGCTGGCCATGCCGGCCGGCAGCAGACCGCGGAAGCCCGGATGGGTGGTGGGGAACGGGCAGCGCGGGATCGACGGCGCAGCCCACACCGGCAGCCGCTGGCGGTCCGCCAGCGCCACCGCGGCGGCGTAGGCGCCGGGCGTATCGACCTCAGCGCCGAGAATCAACACCGGATTACGCGCGCCATGCAGGCGCTCGGCGAGTTCGGCGATCAGTGCCGCCGGCGGCTGGGCGCGGCCATGCACGCGGCGCTCGACCAGGTGCGCGGCCTGCTCGGCGGCGGGACGGTCCCAGTCGTCGTAGGGAATCGACAGGTACACCGGGCCGGCCGGCGGCAGCGCGGCGAGGTGGATCGCCTGGGAGAAGGCGCGCGGCACGTCGCCGGCGCTGGCCGGCTCGTAGCTCCACTTGACCAGCGGACGCGGCAGCAACGCCGCGTCGACGTTGGTCAACAGCGGCTCGACGCCGATGCTCTCGCGCACCTGCTGGCCGGCGGTGACCACCAGCGGCGAGTGCGCGCTCAGCGCGTTGGTCAGCGCGCCCATGGCGTTGCCGGTGCCGGCCGCCGCGTGCAGGTTGACCAGCGCCGGCTGGCCGCTGGCCTGCGCGTAACCGTCGGCGATGCCGAGCACCACCGCTTCCTGCAGCGCCAGGATGTAGCGGAAGTCCTCTGGAAAATTCTTCAGGAACGGCAGCTCGTTGGAGCCGGGATTGCCGAACACCGTGGTCAGACCGTGGTGACGGAGCAGGTCGTAGGTGGCGGAATGAACGCTGGGCATGGGGCGAAAACCTGGAAAGCGAAAAAGGCAGCCGGGCCGGCCTTGACCGGCACCGGGCGTTGAGAAAAGGCGTGGATCAGGCCGGCTGTGCCGCCGGTTGCTGGCGACGGTTGCGCACCCAGGCGACGATGATCGCGGCCATCAGCACGAAACCCAGGTAACCCATCGCCGGGTAGACGATGCCGACCAGCTTGACGAAGCCGAACAGGCTGCCGGCGAAGGCCAGCGCCACGCTGACCGCCACCGAGGTCTTGAACGGCAGTCCGTAGGCCTCGGCGCGGGCGGCCAGGGCGTAGGTCAGACCGACCGTGGTGCAGTACAGCTTGACCAGCAGCAGCACCAGCATCACGTCGCCGAACCAGGACGACAGCAGGTTGCTGAGGAACAGCGTGGGAATCGCGCTGCCGGCGACCACGTCGATCTTCGCCATCATCACCACGGTCATCACCATGATCAGCGCGCCGATGCCGACGCCACCGAGAATCCCGCCGATGCCGGCCTTGCGCGTGTCGCCGACGCTGCTGCCGATCACCACCAGCACCGCAGCGGTGCCGGCGATGTTGTAGGAGACGTAGAGCAGCGCGCTGAGCAGCCAGTGGCCGGCCGCCTGCGGCTGGGCCAGGGCGATCGGTTCCAGTTCGCCGAACGGCTTGTCCATGCTGGTCAGCGCGTACACCGCGATGATCGCCACGATGACCATCAGCACCGGAGTGATCAGGCTCATCAGGGTGATGACCTTCTTCAGCCCGAGGCACACGGTGACCACCGTCAGCACGCTGAGGATCGCGCCGCCGATGTAGTGGGACACGCCGAGCTGCTGCTCGAACGAGGAGCCGGCGCCAGCGAGCATCACCACCACGCTGCCGAACAGGAAGAAGGTCAGCATCACGTCGACCACCTTGCCCAGGTGGCGCCCGCAGATGTACTCGATGGCTTCCTTGTGCGAGCCGGTGCGCAGGCGACTGCCGATCTGGTAGAGGTTCATCACCAGGAAGGCCAGCAGTGCGGTGGCGACCACCCCGCCGAGCAGGCCGGCCCAGCCGAAGCTGGTGAAGAACTGCAGGATTTCCTGGCCGGAGGCGAAGCCGACACCGACCATCAGGCCGATGAAGGCCCCGCCGAGTTTGAGACTGGTGTTCATGTGAGTTCCCCGAAAGCGAAAGTGTTGGAGGCAGCACGGCCCGCCGCGAGAGGCCGCGGGCAGCGTTGCGGGCGGTGGCGGCAGATCAGGCGGCGGGCGTGTCCAGCAGGCCTTCGTCGGCGAGCCGGTCGAGCACGCGGTCGAAGGTCTCGACCAGTTGCTCGATGTGGCCCTCGTCGTGCTGGAAGGAGAGGAACACCGATCCCCGCCCGCCGATGTCCACGCCTTCGAGGATCAACGCCATGCGCATGGCGGCGATCATCATCGGCGAGGGTCTGGCGAACTCGCCGCGGGTGATCCGCGACGGATCGCTCTCATGGGGTGACGCGCCGGGCATCAGGTGGAAGCCGGAGAAACGTCCGTAGGCCAGCCAGTCGAGGCCCTTACGCGCGAACAGCGCGTTCATCGATTGCCGGGCGTGCTCGCCGAGCGCATTGATGCGCGCGCAAACATCGCGCTCGACGATCTCGTCGATGGTGGCGATGGCCGCGGCGGCGGTCACCGGGTTGCCGGTGAAGGTGCCCTGGTGCAGCACCTTGTGCGCCGAATCCCGCGCCAGCACCGCCATCACCTCCTCGCGGCCGCCGACCATGCCGCCGGGCAGACCGCCGGCGGCGGCCTTGGCCAGGCAGGTGAGGTCCGGCTTCAGGCCGAGCAGGCCCTGCATGCCATGGTTGCCGACACGGAAGCCGGAAATCACCTCGTCGAGGATGAACAGCGCGCCCTGGCTGCGTGCCAGCTCGGCGCCGGCCTGGAGGAACTCGTCGGAAACCGGGGTGACGCCGAAGTGCGAGCCGACCGGCTCGGCGATCATCGCGGCGATGTCGGCGCCGTGCGCTTCGAAGGCGGCGGCGAGGCCGGCGAAGTCATCCGGGCGGATCAGCAGCGTGTGACTGGCGATCTCCTCCAGCACGCCGGGCGCCGGCTGGCCGTCGAAGTGGCTGTTGTAGCCGGAGGCGGAGAAGTCGTGCCAGCCGTGGTAGTGGGTGGCGATGCGCAGGATCTTGCGGCGCCCGGTGTAGGCCCGCGCCATGCGCAACGCCAGCAGGGTCGCCTCGGTGCCGCTGCCGGCGAAGCGAACCTTCTCGACACCGGGAATCTGCCGGACGATACGTTCGGCCCAACGCACTTCCATCGGGTGGCTGGCGGCGTACTGCACGCCATGGGACAACGCCTCGGCGATCGCTGCGTTGACCTTGGGGTAGCCATGGCCGAGGACCAGCGAGCCGTGGCCGCCGAAGAAATCCAGGTAGGCGTTACCGTCGACATCGGTCTTGTAGGTGCCCTGGGCGTGGCTGATGTACAGGCCATGCGGTTCGAACACGCGGGTGTCGGCGGTCACGCCGTCCGGCATCACGGCACGGGCGCGCTCCGCCCAGCGGGCGGAACCGGCGGTTTTGCGTTTATAGTCATCGAAAATAGACATGCGGACTCCCCAGGCGGACAGCAGGTAAATAAGGTCTAGGGCAGTCGAAACGAAAAGGCGAAGCTTGAATTCCGTGGGGTCTGCGCCCCTTGGTTGATACGAATCTTAGGTAGACCGCGGGCCTCGAACAATGCCCCCAAAAGCGGATTACCGTTGCCATCTGGTCAACGAAAGGAGAACCCCTCGTGGAGCAACAAGGTTTCCAGCGCATCCGCTATCTCGCTGCTGCGCTGCGCCACGGCTCGATGCGCGCCGCCGCCGACAGCCTGGACATCGCGCCCTCGGTGGTCAGCCGGCAGATCGCCCTGCTGGAGAAGGAGCTGGGCCTGACCCTGCTGGAGAAGAACGGGCGCAAGGGAGTGAGCGGCTCGGAGGCGGCGCAGGTGCTGCTGGAATGCCACGAGGAACAGCAGGCCAGCGTCGACCATGCGCTGACCCGCCTGGACAACCTGCGCACGCGCATGGACGACTCGCTGCGGGTGGTCGCCAGCGAGGGCTTCCTGCCGGCGCTGAGCGGTGCGCTGGGCTCGCTGCTGGCGCGCGCGCAGTCGCCGCTGACGCTGGATTTCATGAGCGTGCCGGAGCTGACCCGCGAACTGCTGGAAGAGCGCGCGCACTTCGCCCTGGTGTTCGCGCCGATGACCAATCCGGAACTGGAAGTGATCGCCCACGCGCACCAGCCGCTGCACCTGATCGTTCCCGCCGGACACGAACTGGCGCTGCGCGGCGAGCCGGTGGACTTCCCCACCATCGCCCGCTATCCGCTGGCGCTGACCTCGCCGAGCATCGGCATCCGCCAGCTGGTGCGGCGCGTGGAAACCTACGAGAAGGTCAGCCTGCGCCCGGAGCTGACCACCACCTCGCTGGAGATCATCAAGACCTACGTGCTCTCCGGACGCGGCATCAGCCTGCTGCCGCGGTTCGCCGTCGCCGAGGAAGTGCGCGCCGGGCAGGTCGTCGCGCTGCCGGTGGCGAACGCCACCTTCCTCTCCTCCGAGGCCTGCATCCTGATGCGCCGCGGCCAACGCCTGTCCAGGGCCGGGCGCGAAGTGCTCGAGCACCTGCGCCGTTCGCTGACGATCTTCGAGGCGAGATGAGCGAGTACTACTTCACTCCGGCGCCTGTTCGCGGAACACGCCCGTCAGCCAGTCGACGAACACCCGCACGCGGGGCGACATATGGCGGTTCTGCGGGTAAAGCAGCGAGACCGGCATCGGCGGCGGCGGGAACTGCGGCAGCACCTCGCACATCAGGCCCTGTTCGAGCTGCGCGGCGAAGCGGTAGCGCGGCGCCTGCACCAGGCCGAGGCCGGCGAGCGCCGAGGCGGCGTAGATCTCCACGCCGAACACGGTCAGCGCGCCCTGGATGTCCACCTCGCACACCTCGCCGTCGACGCTGAACTGGAACGGGAAGAAGCGTCCGCTGCACTTCGACACGTAGTTCACCGCGCGGTGTTCGGCGAGGTCTTCCAGGCGCTGCGGCGTGCCATACCGGCTCAGGTAGGCCGGGCTGGCGGCGGTGATCTGCGCCAGGTTCGCCACGCGCCGGCCGATCAGCGAGGAATCGCCCAGAGTGCCGGAGCGCAGCACGCAGTCGACGCCCTCCTCGATCAGGTCGACGAAGCGGTCGGCCTCGCTCAGCGATAGCTCGATCTCCGGGTAGCGGGCGAGGAACTCGGGCAGCGCCGGGACCACGAAATGCCGCGCCAGGGTGCCGTTCAGATCGACGCGCAAGCGCCCCTTGGGCGCCACGCTGCGAAAGGCGTGCTCGGCCTCCTCCAGCTGCGCGAGCAGGTGCACGCAGCGCTCGTGGTAGGCCTCGCCATCCAGCGTCGGCCGCACCCGCCGCGTGCTGCGCTCCAGCAACCGGGTGCCGAGGCGCGCTTCCAGCTGGTTGATCACGTGGGTCAGCGTGGCGCGGGGCATCTGCAGGTCTTCGGCAGCCAGCGTGAAGCTGTTGCGCTCGAAGACCCTCACGAAGACCTTCATGGCCCTGACCTGATCCATTGGAGCAGCCCTCGATTGTTGGCGATCGTTGAATGGTAACGCCAATTCCCGCGTATTTATCCCCAGCAGTGAGCATGTGAACCTGTGGTCCTACGCAAACAGCACACTCGACTTCTCAGGAGATTGCCCATGACCCACCAGACCTCATCACCCGTCGCCATCGTCACCGGCGCCTCCCGCGGCATCGGAGCCGAGATCGCCCGCCGCCTTGCCGCCGATGGCTACGCGGTCGCCGTGAACTACGCCAGCAGCGCCAGCGAGGCGGACCTCGTGGTGGCGCAGATCGTCGCTGACGGCGGCCGCGCCGTCGCGGTCAAGGCCGACGTCGCCAGCGCCGGGGACGTGCGGCGGCTGTTCGAGGAAACCGAGGCCAGCCTCGGCCGCGTCGACGTGCTGGTGAACAACGCCGGCATCCTCAAGACCGCGCCACTGGCCGAACACGACGATGCGTTGTTCGAGCGGACCTTCGCGATCAACACGCGCGGCACCTTCAATACCCTGCGCGAGGCGGCGGCGCGGATGAACGACGGCGGCCGCATCGTCAACTTCTCGAGCACCGCGCTGGCCCTGAAACTGCCGGGCTACGCCATCTACAACGCCAGCAAGGCGGCCGTGGAAGCCTTCACCGCGGTGTTCGCCAAGGAGCTGCGCGGGCGCAACATCCGCGTCAACGCGGTCGCCCCGGGGCCGGTCGCCACCGAGCTGTTCCTTGAGGGCAAGAGCGAGGAACAGATCCAGCAGTTCGCCAAGATGCCTCCGCTGCAGCGCCTCGGCGAGCCGGACGACATCGCCGCGGTGGTCGCCTTCCTCGCCGGCACGCAGTCGGGCTGGATCAATGGGCAAGTCCTGCGCGCCAACGGCGGACTGGCCTGAGTCGCAGCGCTTCGCGTGGGCGGCAGCGCCTCGCCGGGGCGGAACCGCCCTCCCCGGCGGTCAGGCGCCGGTGGCGTTCAGGATCGCCATGTCTTCCCCGTCCAGCGTCAGGCTGACCGCCTTGACCAGGCTGTCCAGCTGGCTGCGCCTGGTCGCGCTGGCGATTGGCGCGGTGACTCCGGGCGTGGCGATGAGCCAGGCCAGGGCGACCTCGGCCGGCGTCGCCCGATGCTTGTCGGCAACCCCGTCGAGCGCGGAAAGAATGCGCTGGCCGCGGGCGTCGAGGTACTTCTCGATGTCCTCGCCGCGCGGGCTCTTGCCGAGGTCGGCCGTGGAGCGGTACTTGCCGGAGAGGAAGCCGGAGGCGAGGCTGTAATAGGTGATGACACCCAGGTTTTCCTCGATCGCCAGGTCGCGCAGGGCACCCTCGTAGCCGCCGCGGTCGTAGAGGTTGTACTCCGGCTGCAGCGTGGCGTAGCGCGGCAGGTCATTCGCCGCGCTGACGTCGAGGGCCTGGCGCAGCTGGCCGGCGTCGTGGTTGGAAGCGCCGATGGCGCGCACCTTGCCCTGCTTGATGAGGCTTTGGTAGACACCGAGGGTTTCCTCCAGCGGCACCTCGGGATCGAACAGGTGCGACTGGTACAGGTCGATGGTTTCCACCTGCAGCCGCCGCAGCGAATCCTCCACCGC
>NZ_DJTK01000001.1:0-33350 GCF_002438225.1 Pseudomonas sp. UBA6310
CAGAAGATGTCCAAGTCCAAGGGCAACGTGCTCGACCCGCTGGACATCGTCGACGGCATCTCGCTGGACGCGCTGCTGGAGAAACGCACCAGCGGCCTGATGCAGCCGAAGATGGCCGAGAAGATCGCCAAGCAGACCAGGGCCGAGTTCCCCGAAGGCATCGCCAGCTACGGCACCGACGCGCTGCGCTTCACCTTCTGCTCGCTGGCCTCCACCGGGCGCGACATCAAGTTCGACATGGGCCGCGTCGAGGGCTACCGCAACTTCTGCAACAAGCTGTGGAACGCCGCCAACTTCGTCATCGAGAACACCGATGGCCAGGACACCGGCGTGAATGGCGAAGCCGTGGACTTGTCCTCGGTCGACCGCTGGATCATCTCCCAGCTGCAGCGCGCCGAAGCCGAAGTCACCCGCCAGCTCGACGCCTTCCGCTTCGACCTGGCCGCCCAGGCGCTCTACGAATTCGTCTGGGACGAGTACTGCGCCTGGTACCTGGAGCTGGTCAAGCCGGTGCTGTGGGACGAAAACGCGCCCATCGAGCGCCAGCGCGGCACCCGCCGCACCCTGGTGCGCGTGCTGGAAGTGATCCTGCGCCTGGCGCATCCGTTCATGCCCTTCATCACCGAGGAAATCTGGCAGCGCATCAAGGCGCAGGCCGGCGTCAGCGGCGAGACGATCATGCTGCAACCCTGGCCGGTGGCCAATGAAAGCCGCATCGATCCTGCCGCCGAAGGCGACATCGAGTGGGTCAAGACGCTGATGCTCGGCGTGCGGCAGATCCGTGGCGAGATGAACATCTCCATGGCCAAGCGCATCGACATCATCGTCGCCAACGCCAGCGAGCAGGACCTGCGCCGGCTGAACGACAACGCGCCGCTGCTGAACAAGCTGGCCAAGCTGGAATCGGTGCGCGTGCTCGCCGCCGGTGAGGACGCGCCGATGTCCGCCACCGCGCTGGTCGGCGACATGCAGGTGCTGGTGCCGATGGCCGGCCTGATCGACAAGGCCGCGGAACTGGGGCGCCTGGACAAGGAAATTCAGCGCCTGGAGGGCGAGGTCAAGCGCGTCGGCGGCAAGTTGTCCAACGCCGGCTTCGTCGACAAGGCGCCCGCCGACGTCATCGACAAGGAGCGCGCCAAACTCGCCGAAGCCGAACAGGCGCTGGCCAACCTCGCCGAACAGCGGCAGAAGATCGCCAACCTGTAACGCCGCCAAGGCCCGCACCCGCGGGCCTTGTGCATTAGGCGGGCGGCGAAAGGCCGCCTGTTCCAGAGGCATTCAAGGACACTCGGAATGGACGTCAGCAAGACCAAGACCAGCTTCTACCGCCGCCTCTACGTCGCCTGGCTGATCGACAGCGGCGCGGCGACCAGCGTGCCGGCGTTGACGGAGGCCACCGGGATGCCGCGGCGCACCGCCCAGGACACCCTGGCGGCGCTGGCCGACCTGGATATCGAGTGCGCCTTCGAGCAGCAGGAAGGCGAGCGCAACAACGCCGGGCGCTACGCGATTCGCGACTGGGGCGCCATCGACAAGGCCTGGATCGAGCGGCACCTGCCGATGATCAAAGCGGTCCTGGAGTACCCGTGAGCCCATCGTCGCCCGCCATTCGACCGTCCGACGATGAATAAGGAACTGCTGCTGGTCCTCGCCCTGCTCGTCCTGTGCATCACGCTGTTCGTGCGCAATCGGCCGCGGGTGGACGTGGTCGCGCTGCTGATGATCGTCGCCCTGCCGCTCACCGGCATTCTCGAATTGCACGAGGTGCTCGCCGGGTTCAGCGACCCCAGCGTGCTGCTGATCGCCGCGCTGTTCGTCATCGGCGACGGCCTGGTGCGCACCGGCATCGCCTATCGCCTCGGCGACTGGCTGGTGCACCGTGCCGGCAGCAGCGAGACGCGCCTGCTGGTGCTGTTGATGCTGATGGTCGCCGGGCTCGGCTCGGTGATGAGTTCCACCGGTGTGGTGGCGATCTTCATCCCCGTGGTGCTCGGCGTCGCCGCACGGATGCGCGTGGCGGCCAGCCGCCTGTTGATGCCGCTGGCCTTCGCCGGGCTGATCAGCGGCATGCTGACGCTGGTCGCCACGCCGCCGAACATGGTGGTGCACGCCGAGCTGGTGCGCGAGGGGCTGGCCGGTTTCGGCTTCTTCGCCTTCGCGCCGATCGGCCTGACGATACTTGCCCTGGGCATCGGCTATCTGCTGCTGGCACGGCACTGGCTGGGCAGTCGCAACCCGGAGAACGGCGAGCAGGACGCCCGGCGCACCCTCGCCGACCTGGCGCAGAGCTATCGCCTGAGCGAACGCGAGCGGCGCCTGCGCGTGCGCGCCGACTCGCGGCTGGCGAACCAGGCGCTGAACGAGCTGGAACTGCGCCAGCATTACGGCATCAACGTGATCGCCGTCGAGCGCCAGCACAAGTTCCGCAGCCTGCTGCTGATGGCCACCGGCAACACCGAGCTGCTGCCCGGCGACATCCTGCTGATCGACCTGGCCAGCCCGGCCATCGCCCTGCTCGGCGCCTACGACGAACTCGGCCTGGAGCCGCTGCCGTTGCAGACCTCCTACTACAGCATCCACTCCCATGTGCTCGGCCTGGCCGAAGTGGCGCTGCCGCCGGATTCCGAACTGCCGGGCAAGACCATCCAGGAACTGGGTTTCCGCAGCCGCCACAAGCTCAACGTGGTCGGCCTGCGGCGCAACCGCGAGGCGCTCGACGGCCTGCTGGTGGACGAGAAGCTGAAGACCGGCGACATCCTGCTGGTGGCCGGCGCCTGGAAGGAAATCCACCGGTTGCAGAGCCTGGGTCGGGATTTCCTCGTGCTCAGCCTGCCGGCGGAAGTGGACGAAGTGGCGCCGGCCGCGCGCAAGGCGCCGCACGCGCTGCTGGCGTTGGCGGTGATGGTGGCGCTGATGGTCAGCGGGCTGGTGCCGAACGTGATCGCCGCGCTGATCGGCTGCCTGCTGATGGGCGCGTTCCGCTGCATCGACATGGACAGCGCCTACAAGGCGATCCACTGGCAGAGCCTGCTGCTGATCGTCGGCATGCTGCCCTTCGCCCTGGCGCTGCAGAAAACCGGCGGCATCGAGCTGGCGGTGAACGGCCTGGTCGGCGCGCTGGGTGAGGCCGGCCCGCGCGCGCTGCTCGCCGGGCTGTTCGTGGTCACCGCGCTGATCGGCCTGTTCATCTCCAACACCGCCACCGCGGTGCTGATGGCGCCGGTCGCGCTGAGCACCGCCGAACGCCTCGGCGCCTCGCCCTACCCGTTCGCCATGATCGTCGCACTGGCGGCGTCGGCGGCGTTCATGACGCCGATCTCCTCGCCGGTGAACACCCTGGTGCTGGGGCCGGGGCATTACCGCTTCGGCGATTTCGTCCGCGTCGGCGTGCCCTTCACCCTGCTGGTGATGGCGGTCAGCGTGGCGATGGTGCCCTGGCTGTTTCCGTTCTAGCGCGGTGACGGTGCGCGCGGCGCACCCTACGCGGGGCGGCGCGATGGCGATGCAGTGATACAACGCGGGCGGCGCGGCTTGTGGGACAATGCCCCGCCGCGCCAACCGATAACCCGCCATGCCGAACAAGCCCGCCGCCGCCAAGCCTCTGCTGCACCCGCGCAACCGCCACCAGGGTCGCTACGACTTCCCCGCGCTGATCGCCAGCAGCCCGGAACTGGCGGCCTTCGTCATCCTCAATCCGTACGGCAAGCAGAGCATCGACTTCGCCAACCCGGAGGCGGTGAAGGTGTTCAACCGCGCGCTGCTCAAGCAGCTCTACGGCATCGCCCACTGGGACATCCCGCCCGGCTACCTGTGCCCGCCGATTCCCGGCCGCGCCGACTATCTGCATGGCCTCGCCGACCTGCTCGCCACCGACAACGGCGGTGAAATCCCGCGCGGCGCCGGGGTGCGCGTGCTGGACATCGGCTGCGGCGCCAACTGCATCTACCCGCTGCTCGGCCACGCCGACTACGGCTGGCGGTTCCTCGGCTCGGACATCGACCGCGTGGCGCTGAAGGCGGCCGAGGTGATCCTGCGCAGCAATCGCCTGGACAAGGCCATCGCGCTGCGCCTGCAGGAACGCCCGGAACAGATCCTCCAGGGCCTGCTGCACGCCGACGAGCGTTTCGACCTGACGCTGTGCAACCCGCCGTTCCATGCCTCGCGCGACGAGGCCACGCGCGGCAGCCAGCGCAAATGGCGCAACCTCGGCAAGCTCGACCCGAGCCGCCAGTTGCCGACGCTGAATTTCGGCGGGCAGAGCAACGAGCTGTACTGCGAAGGCGGCGAGGTCGCCTTCGTCAGCCGACTGATCGCCGAGAGCGCCGCCTGCGCCGGCCAGGTACTGTGGTTCAGCACGCTGGTGTCCAAGGCGTCCAACCTGCCGGCGGTGAGCGCCGCGCTGAAACGCGCCGGGGTGCGCCAGCAACGCACGGTGGAAATGGCGCAGGGCCAGAAGCAGAGCCGCTTCGTCGCCTGGACCTTCCACGACGCCGCGCAGCGGCAGGCGTGGCACGACGCACGCGGGCAAGGTGAACGGTCGTCGGCAGACTGAACCGCTGCGGTGAATCATCCGCGCGGCGCGTATCCAATGAGGGTGTTCCCCGGAAAATGGAGTACGCATGACTACCGCATTCATCGGCCTGGACTACATCGTCGACATCACCCATCCCAGCGGCAGGATGGCCGCCGCCGCGCAGCAGGTCATCGACCGCGACGTGATCGCCAAGGCCAACCACGCGCTGGCCATCGCGCGGCGCAAGGGCTGGCTGTCGGTGCTGGTCAAGGTCGGCTTCGACAAGGGTTATCCGAACCTGCCCAGGCATTCCAGACTGTTCGGCAAGGCGAAGGAAATGGGCGTACTGGAGATCGGCTCGCCAGGCACCGAATTCCACCCGGTGCTGGAGTCCGCGCTGGCCGACATGGTGCTGGTCAAACCACGCGTAAACGCCTTCCACGGCACCGGCCTGGAGCCCGCCCTGCGCGCCCGCGGCGTGACCCGTGTGGTGCTCGCCGGGGTGAGCACGGCGATGGCGATCCAGAGCGCCGCCCGCGATGCCCACGATCGCGACTTCGAGGTGCTGATCCTCGAGGAAGCCTGCGCCGCCGCGACCCTGGCCGACCACGTCGACTCGATCCGCCTGCTCGGCAGCATCGCCGGCGTGGTCACCCTGGAGCAACTGGCGCAGCTGGATTGAGCCAGGCCGGGCGCGGCTGTGAAACACTAGGGGCCGTCGAGGGTTCGAACCGAACCCCGACGCCCCCCGTAACCCTCCAGCAAAGTCGCACCCCGCCATGAAACCCAGCACCAACCCTGCCGTCCCGCGAACCCGCCTGCCCCGCGCCGCCACCCTGCTCGGCTATGCCGGTCGCGCGCTGTCGCTGGTCTGGAGCACCTCACGACCCCTGACCATCGGCCTGATGGCCGCGACGCTGGTGGCCGGCGTGCTGCCGGCGCTGGCCGCCTGGCTGGGCAAGCAGATCGTCGATGCGGTGGTGGCGGCGATGGAACTGCACCGCGTGCAGGGCGAGGCGCCGTTGTGGCCGGTGCTGCGCTACCTGCTGATGGAGGCCGGCGTGGTGGCCGCGATCGCCGCGGCGCAGCGCGGGCTGTCGGTGCAACAGGCCCTGCTGCGCGCACTGCTCGGGCAGAAGGTCAACCTGTTGATCCTGGAGAAGGCTCAGCGCCTGTCGCTGGCGCAATTCGAGGACTCCGAGTTCTACGACAAGATGCTGCGCGCGCGCCGCGACGCCTCGGTGCGGCCGCTGGCGCTGGTCAACAAGACCTTCGCCCTGGCGCAGAACGCGCTGTCGCTGATCAGCTTCGGCGTGCTGCTGGTCGGCTTCTCGCCCTGGGCGCTGCTGATCCTGCTGGCCGGCGCGCTGCCGGTGTTCTTCGCCGAAGCGAAGTTTTCCGGCGATGCCTTCCGCCTGTTCAGTTGGCGCTCGCCGGAATCACGCATGCAGAACTACCTGGAGACGCTGCTGGCGCGCGAGGACAGCGTCAAGGAAGTGAAACTGTTCGGTCTCGCCCCGCTGCTGCTGCAGCGCTACCGGGAGATCTTCGCCAAGCTCTACGCCGAGGACCGCGCGCTGACCCTGCGCCGCGACGGCTGGGGTTTCGGCCTTGGCCTGCTGGGCACGCTGGCGTTCTACGGCGCCTACGCCTGGGTGGTGCTGGACACCGTGGGCGGGCGCCTGAGCCTGGGCGACATGACCATGTACCTGCTGCTGTTCCGCCAGGGCCAGGCCGCCGTGGCCAGCAGCCTGTCCGCCATCGGCGGGATGTACGAGGACAACCTCTACCTGTCCAACCTCTACGACTATCTGGAACAGCCGGTCGCCGAGGAGCGCGGCGCGTTGCAGGCCGGCGTGCTGCCGGGCGACGGCCTGCGCTTCGAGGGTGTCGGCTTCCAGTATCCGGGCGCCAGCCGGCCGGCGCTGCAAGGCATCGACCTGCACCTGGAGCCCGGCCGCAGCCTGGCGCTGGTCGGTCAGAACGGCTCCGGCAAGACCACGCTGATCAAGCTGCTGACGCGTCTGTATGCGCCCAGCGAGGGGCGCGTGCTGCTCGACGGCAGCGATTTGCAGGAGTGGAACGCCGAAGCGCTGCGGCGGCGGATCGGGGTGATCTTCCAGGACTTCACCCGTTACCAGCTGAGCGTCGGCGAGAACCTGGGCGTCGGCGACGTGGAGGCCTTCGACGATCCGGAGCGCTGGCGCGAAGCGGCCGAACGCGGCATGGCCAGCGACTTCATCGACGACCTCGACCAGGGCTACGCGACCCAGCTCGGCCGCTGGTTCCGCGACGGCCAGGAGCTCTCCGGCGGGCAATGGCAGAAGATCGCCCTGTCGCGCTCATGGATGCGCCGCTCGGCGGACATCCTGGTGCTCGACGAACCCACCGCCGCGATGGACGCCGCCGCCGAAGCCGAGGTGTTCGCGCGCTTCCGCGAGCACGCCGCGGGCAAGATGACCATCCTCATCTCGCACCGTTTCTCCAGCGTGCGCAGCGCCGAGCAGATCATCGTGCTGGAACACGGGCGCATCCTCGAACAGGGCAGCCACGCGCAGCTGCTCGCCGCCGAAGGCCGCTACGCGCAGTTGTTCCGGCTGCAGGCCGAGGGGTATCTGTAGGCGCGGCTGGCTGCACTGCATCGTGTGGGCTGAAGCCCACCCTACGGCGGGCGCGCACGCCGCTCCCTCCTTCATTCATGGGAGAGGGGCTGGGTGAGAGGGAACGCAACGCCCCTGGTAGACGGAAAAAGCCCGCTCGATGCGGGCTTTTCTTCAGCCGTCCACCGAATCCCGCCTACGGGTACTTGCGCTTCTCCGGTGCCGGCGGGAAGTACTGGTAGAGCCAGGTCTCGCTGAGCACCTGCTTGTCGCTCGCGCGGCGGATGAAGGCGCGAAATTCCACGGGGTCGACGCTGTCGTTGGTGGGGAACCAGTCGAACAGCGCGCGGAAGCCCTTCACCTCCGGATGCAGCGCGAGGATGTGGAAGTCCTTCGCCTCGCCGTTGGACGCGGTGACCACCAGCTCGATGCCCTCGCTGGGGGCCATGGCATCCAGCGGGCCGCCGGTGAAGTCGATGGCGAAGCGCCGCGCCCAGACCTCCGGGTAATGCTCGCCCGGCGCCCAGCCTTCGATGAAGCCGCCCATCCCGGAGCGCGTGGCGAGCACCCTCGCCAGCGACGGCTGCACCGGTGGCAGCGCGGCCCAGTAGAGCTTGTACGCGTAGTTCAGCGAAGTGCCGGCGGTGATCGCGCGCTTGGGATTCCAGAACACCACGATGTTGTCCAGGGTCTCGCCGGTGGTGGGCAGCTCCATCAGGTCGACGCTACCCTCGCCCCAGTCGTTGGTCGGCTCGACCCACAGGCTCGGCCGGCGGCTGTACCAGTCCACGGTGTCCTGGTAGGTGGCGAAGTCGTGGTCGCTCTGCACCAGGCCGAAGCCTTTGGGATTGTTGTCGGCGAAGGCATTGAACTGGATGCGCTCGGGGTTGTTCAGCGGGCGGCAGACCCACTCGCCATTGCCGCGCCACATCGACAGCCGATCGGAATCATGGATGTTCGGGTGGATGGTGTCGCACATGCGCCGCTCGTGGCCGCCGCAGCTGAACATGCTGGTCATCGGCGTGATGCCGAGCTGCTTGATCGCCTGGCGCGCGTTGACGTGCGCGTCGATGGACATCACCACCTGGTCCGGCTGGCAGTCGATGTCGAAGCGGTAGGCGCCGGTGGCGCTGAGCGAATCGAGCAGCGCGTAGAGCACGAAGCGGGTGCTGTCCTTGTCCGGAGTCTCGAACCAGAACTCGACGAAATTGGGGAATTCCTCGGGGCCGCCGGCGTAGGTGTTGATCGCCAGGCCGCGCGCCGAGAGGCCGTACTGGCCGGTCTTGTCCACCGCGCGGAAGTAGCTGGCGCCGAGGAAGGAGACGATGTCGTACTTGGCGATGTTCGGCTGCTTGAACGCCTTGAACCCGGAGAAGCCGAGGTCGCCCTTGAGCTGGGCGACATCGACGCCGCTGCTGGCGTAGTTGAACAGCTCCGGGCGGAAGTGCACTTCGCGCGACAGGCGCGTGGCCGGGTCGATGCTGTGCATGCGCACCGGCTGGCGGAACGCCATGCCGACGTGGAAGAACTGCACGTCGAGCTGGCCTTCGAGGTCTTTCCACAGCGAATGCTCGGGGTCGTACTGAATGGCGTTGAACTGCTGCGGGGTCATCTTCGCCAGGGTCGGCGGCAGCGTCTCGCGGGTATCCACGTAGGGCTTGCCGGCGAGCGCCTTGGCCTGCGCCTGCAGGCGCTTGAAGTCGAAGGGTTCGGCGGCGCCGTTGGCGGTGTCGGCGAGCACGCGGGCGGCGAAGAAACCGGACGCCGGCAGGCCGGTCAGGGCGGCCAGCGCCATGGACGCTTTCAACAGATTTCGTCTTTGCATGGGGGACTTCACGACGGAGGTTCTGGGAACCGCGCGCCCGCGAGGCGGCGGCAGGGGTAAACGTGGCAATGGACGCCATAACGCGGCGACAGTTCGGCAATGATGCCTGCAACGACCGCCGTTGAGCGCTCGCGGCGCCCAAAAACGCGGGCGGTCCGCGGAGCGAATTCTTTACCGGCTGTTACGGCGTCGCCGGCACCCGGGGTTCGACGGCGAAGCGCTTCTCCAGGCTGCTGTAGCCCATTCCGTGGCCCTTGCTGACCTTGAGCTGCACCGGAATGCGCTCCTTCAGCGCCTCGACGTGACTGATGATGCCGATCATCTTGCCGCTGGCATTGAGGCTGTCCAGCGCGTCGAGGGCGATGTCCAGGGTTTCGCCATCCAGCGTGCCGAAGCCTTCGTCGAGGAACAGCGAGTCGATACTGGTCTTGTGGCTGACCAGGTCGGACAGCGCCAGGGCCAGCGCCAGGCTGACCAGGAAGCTCTCGCCGCCGGACAGCGTGCGGGTGTCGCGGGCGACATCCGCCTGCCAGGTGTCGATCACCTCCAGCTCCAGTTCGCCGACCGATTTGCGCGCCAGCAGGTAGCGCCCGTGCAGGCGTTCCAGCTGACGATTGGCGAGGTGCACCAGGTGATCGAGGGTCAGGCCCTGGGCGAACTTGCGGTACTTGGCGCCGTCCGCCGAGCCGATCAGGCCGTTGAGGTGCTGCCAGAGCTGGTGCTCGCCCTCCTGCGCGGCGATCGCGGCGAACAGCGCCTGCTGGTTCTGCCGGCGCTGTTCGTCGCCCTGCAGTTGCGCGCGGATTTCGCCCTGACGCTGGGTCAGGCTGCGCAGCGCGGCGCCCAGCTCGGCCAGGCGCGCATCCAGCTGCGCGGCGTCCGCGTCGGTCCTGGGTGCGGCGCGCAAGTCGGCCAGCGCCTGTTCGGCCGACGCTCGCAGCGCCTGCGCCTGAGCCAGCCCGGTGTGCAGGCGCTCCCTGGCATCCTGCAGGGTGGCGCGCTGCGCCTCGTCCAGACAGGCCTCGAGAAACGCCTGCGTGTCGGCGAACGGGCTGTCTTCCAGCGCCTCGCGCCAGGCCTCCTCGGCCTCGGCGAACCTGACGTCATCCTGAGCCAGACGCTGCTCCAGGCTGTGCCGGATGCCCTGCAATTCGGCGCTGCGCTGCTGCGCGCCGGCGAGCCGCGACTCCGCCTCGCCTATCGCGGCCTCCAGATCGGCCGGTGGTGGCGCGTCGTCGGGCAGGTCCGCATGCTGCGCCGCCTGCCAGCGCTGCCGCCACTTGCCGGCCAGCTCGCGGGCATGGGCGGCGGCGTGCTCCAGCGTCGTCTGCTGTTCGCGCAACGCCTGCAGCCGCGCCTGCGCCTGCTGCCAGGCCTGGGCATCGGCTTCGCGCTCGCGCAGCCAGGCGGCGCCATCGGCCGGCAGCGCGTAACCGAGGGTTCGCAGCTCGGCAGCCAGCGTCTCGTCCGCCTGCGCCTGCTGCGCGTGCAGCCTGCTCAACTGGCGGCCCAGCTCGTCCAGCGCGGTTTGCCGGGCGAGCTGGTCGCGTTGCGCCAGGGCCAGCGTCTGCGCGGCGTCCGCTTCGGCCTGCTGCGCGCGCTGCAGTTCGAGGCGGGCACTCTCCAGCTGCTGCTTCAGGCCATCCAGCGCCTCCAGCCGACGCTGCACCTCGGCCAACGCAGCAACCTGATCGGCCTGCGCCCCAGCGATGGCCGAGGAATCACCGGGCTCCAGCGCCAGGGCTTCGCACTGCCGCTGCCAGGCCTGGTCCAGCGCCAGCCGCTGCTCCTCGCCGGACGCCAGCAGCTCGCCGGCCTGGCGGCGCTGCTCGTCCAGCGCCGAGGCCTGCCGGGCGAGTTCCTGGCCGCGCTCACCCAGGGCCTCCAGCTCCGCCTCCTTCGCCGCCAGGGCGCGGGCGGTCTCCGAGACGTCCAGCGCCTGGTACGCAGCGATCGCCGGATGCTCGCGGGCGCCGCACAGCGGGCAGGCATCGCCGGGCTGCAACTGCGCGCGATGGGTTTCCAGCGCCTTGATGCGCTCTTCCTGGGCGAGCAGCGTCTTCTTGTCCTGCAGCTGCTGCTTGAGGTCGCGGTAACGCTCGCGCAGCGCCGCGACCTCGGCGTTCTTCTCATCCTGCTGACGCTGCCGCGCGGCCAGCGTGACGCGCGCCTGCTCGACCTGGCCGGCCAGTTGCGTGCGCCGCTCGCCGAGCTGGCGCAGCTGTTCCAGGGCATTGCCGCGCGCCAGCAAGCGCTGCCAGTCGGCGCGCCACTCGGCTTCGCTGCGGCTGTCGAGGGTCGACTGCCAATCCCGCTGCGGCGCCTCCAGCGCCTGCCGCGCCGCCTGCAGATGTGCCTGCGCGCTCTGCAGGTGCTGCTGCCGATCGGCGACATCGGCGCCCAGCGCGTGCAACTGGCGGGCGGCGTCCTGCTGGCGCGCCTGCGCCTCGGCGATCTCTTGCTGACAGGTGCTGCGTGCCTCGAACCGGCTGCGCCAGCCGCTCAGTTGCTCGGCCAGGGCCGCGTGCGGCGCGCGTTCGCTCAGATCGGCGTCCAGACTTCGCCGCTGCTCGACCACGGCCGACAGCGCCTCGCCGCGCTCGCCCGCCAGCTGCGCGGAAAAACGCTGCGCATTCCAAAGCTGGCGCAGCGCTTCGGCGGACACCGCCACCTGTTCGTCGAGGACCGTCTGCAACGACTGTCGCGTGTCCCGCAGCACCTGCTCTGCCCCCAGGCGATGGCGCTGCACCGGCAGCAGCCGCGCCGCCGGTTCGCTTTCGGCGAGGCGCTGCAGATCGCCGGCCGCCGCCTCCAGCACCTGTTGCGCCGCGGCTTCCTCGGCCAGCGCGCCCTGTTGGCGCGCCTCCGCCTTGCTCAGCTCATCGAGCCACTGGCGTTGGTCCTGGGCGCTGACGCGTTGCAGCTGCAACGCGCCCTCCTCGCCGGCCAGGCGCGCGGCCTCTTCGGTCAGCTCCGCGCGCTGCGGCTCGTCGAGCAACTCGACGCCTTCGGCCCGCGCGCGCAGTTGTTCCAGCGTCGCCTTCACCTCGCGAGTGCGCTCGAACACGCGCTGCGACAGCTGCCCGTAGATGTCGGTGCCGGTGAGTTCCTCCAGCAGCTCGGCGCGCTGATTGGCCGACGCCTCGAGAAAGGCGGCGAAACCGCCCTGGGCCAGCAGCATGGACTTGGTGAAACGCTCGAAATCCAGCCCGGTCAGGCGCTCCACCTCGCGCGGCTTCTCGCTCAGCTTGTCGCTGATGATCTGCCCGTCCAGCCGCGCCAGCTCGGCGCGCGGCGCCTGCAACGCACCATCGGCCTTGTCGCGCGCCCGACGCTGGCTCCAGAACGCCCGGTAGCCCTGCCCCTTCACCTCGAACTCGACCTCGGCCAGGCAATCGGCGCAGTGCCGCGTCATCAGCTCGTTGCTGCTCGCCGACAGCGCATTCATCCGCGGCGTGCGGTGGTAAAGCGCCAGGCAGATGGCATCTAGCAAGGTGGTCTTGCCCGCCCCGGTCGGCCCGGTGATGGCGAACAACCCGTTGTCGCGGAACGGCTCGGCGGTGAAGTCGATCTTCCACTCGCCCTTGAGCGAGTTGAGGTTCTTCAGGCGCAGCGAGAGGATTTTCATGGCGTCGGAGGGCAGTCAGAGTCGGGATCGAGGAACGCATTCTACGGGCTGCGGTAGGGTCTTTCAGCGACCGGAAGTAGTTAGCGGGTACGGAGAAGATTCAATCGGTGGAAAACGCTTCGCATTTTTCACGGGGCGGTCATCCGCCCTACGCGCAGTCTCGTAGGGTGGGTTAGCGGCATCCCTCGATAGCCCCTGACGACCCGAGGCCGAAAGCCGGGTAACCCACCGGGCGGAGTCCGGCATGACGCCGCCTGGCGGGTTACGCCGCGCGCCGGCCTCCGCGCCTGCCCAAACCCCCTCGCCCGGCGCGGCTCACCCACCCTACGTAGGTACTCCAGTTCCGTAGGGTGGGCAACGCTTCACCTGCCCACCAGGCGGTTCATCGCCCGACACTATTCCCCGTCCTGCAACTCGCCGAGCACCTGCCGGTGTAGATCGTGGAGACGCTGCTGGAGGGCGTCGTCGAGGGTTTCGCTGGCGAGGCGGCGGGCGAAGACGTCGTGCGGGGTGAGTTCGTCGAGGGTTTCGCGGGATTCGCCGAGCAGGCCGGCGACGCTCTGGCCGCGTTCGCGGCGCAGGCGCAGCACTTCCACCGGCAGCCCTTCGCAGAGTGCGCCAACCGGTGCCGAGAGGTCGGCCAGGTAGTCGTCGCTGGCGACGCAGACGTCCAGCCACACCGGCAGCGCCATGCTGCCCTGGCGCGCTGCTTCGGCGATCGCCCCCTTGAGTTCCGCCAGTGAGCCGCGCAGCGAGGCCAGCGGCTGGAAGCGCGGCACCGGCAGCGACGTCACCGCGCGCAGGCCGTCGCTGTCGAGGTCCACCAGCAGCACCTGTTTTTCCTGCCGCGCTTCGTCGAAGGCCAGCGGGATCGGCGATCCGCAGTAGCGGATGTGCTCCAGGCCACCGACCTTCTGCGGCCGGTGGATGTGCCCGAGGGCGATGTAGGCCGCCGCCGGGAAGGCGTTGGTGGGAAAGGCCTCCAGCGCGCCGACGTAGATTTCCCGCACCGAATCGCTGGCACTGGCGCCCACCGTGGTCAGGTGGCCGCTGGCGATGATCGGCAATGCGCTACCGCGTTCGGCGCGGCGCCGCTCGGCCAGCGTGAAGAGCTCCCGGTAGTGCCCGGCGATGGCTTCCTGCAGCGAGCGTTGCTTGTCCTCGGCGCTCTGCCCCGCTTCGCTGCGGAGCAGGTCGCGCGGGCGGAGGAACGGGATCGCGCAGAGCAGCGCGCCCGGTGAACCGTCGCGGTTGTCGAGCAGCAGCAACTGGTCTTCCGGGTTTTCCGCCACCGCCGGAACCACCCGCGCGCCGAGCCGCCCGAGCAGGCTGCGCGACTCGCCGAGGGTCGCCACCGAGTCGTGGTTGCCGCCGAGCACGACCAGTTGCGCACCGCTGTCGCGCAGGTCGACGACGAAGCGGTTGTACTGCTCGCGGGCGTAGCTGGGCGGCGCGCCGGTATCGAAGATGTCGCCGGCGATCAGCACCACGTCCACCGCCTGCTCGCGCACCTGGCCGATCAGCCAGTCGCAGAACGCCTGGTGCTCGGCCTGGCGGGTCTTGCCCATGAAGTGCTGGCCGAGGTGCCAATCGGAGGTGTGCAGCAGGCGCAGGCCGTCGAAGGGCGCGGCGGCCGGCGGCGTATCGAACAGGGAGAGGGTTTCCATCGTGGTGCCCTTGCTGGCGGGCTCGTTTGCAGAGCCCGCCGGGAGGATCACAGGCCGCTGTTGAGCCCAGTGTTTTCCGCGGCGCCGATGTGCACGTTCATGCACTGCACGGCGGCGCCGGCAGCGCCCTTGCCGAGGTTGTCGAGGCGCGCGACCAGGGTCACGCGCTCGGCGTTGCCGAAGACGAACAGGTCGGCGCGGTTGCTCTCGTTGCAGGCCTGCACGTCGAGGAAGCCGCCGTCGAGGTTGTCGGCGCCGTCCAGTGGCATCACGCGGATGAACGGCTCGCCGGCGTAATGCCTGACCAGCGCGGCGTGAAGGCTTTCCACGCTGGCGCCGGCCGGCAGGTGGCTGAGCTGCAGCGGAACGGTCACCGACAGGCCCTTGAGGAAGTCGCCGACGATGGGGTTGAACACCGGCGCAGCGGCGATCCCGGTCTGCACGCGCATTTCCGGCAGGTGCTTGTGTGCCTGGCCGAGGGCATAGGCGCGCGGGCTCTTCAGCTTGGCGTTAGCGCCGGCTTCGTATTCGGCGATCATCTGCTTGCCGCCGCCGCTGTAGCCGGTCAGCGAGAAGGCGCTGAGCGGGTAGTCGGCCGGCAGCAGGCCGGCGTCCACCAGCGGGCGAACCAGCAGGATGAAGGCGGTGGCATGGCAGCCGGGGTTGGCGATGCGCTTGCTGGCGCGGATCGCCTCGCGCTGGCCGGGCGCCAGCTCCGGCAGGCCGTAGGCCCAGCCGCTGTCGGTACGGAAGGCGGTGCTGGCGTCGATGATGCAGGTGTTCGGGTTGTTCACCAGCGCGACGGCCTCGCGCGAGGCAGCGTCGGGCAGGCAGAGGAAGGCCACGTCGGCGGCATTGAGGAAACGCGCGCGCTCGGCGGAATCCTTGCGCTTGGCGTCGTCGATGCGCAGCAGCTCGATATCCGAGCGACCGCCGAGGTAGTCGAGCAGGCGCAGCCCGGTGGTGCCTTCCTGGCCATCTACGAATACTTTGAACGTCATTGCCCAGCCCTCGCGAATAGGTGACGGCCCGCCGGCGGGCCCGATTGGCCGACATTGTACCGACTCGACCGGCGCACGACAGCGCGGACGACCCCGATCATCGTGCCGGGGGCAGGCGCGCAAACCGGGACAGACGCCCGGCGCTCAGTCCGTAGGGTGCGCCATGCGCACCGCAACGAGTGAAGCGATTCGTGCCGCGGACGACCGGCCATTGGTGCGCGCGGCGCACCCTACGGGGCGATGCTCGGGGTAATACGGGCGCGCGGCGCTCATTACGTAGGGTGCGCCGTGCGCACCGCGACGAGTGAAGCGATTCGCGCCACAGATGGCCGGCCATCGGTGCGCGCGGCGCACCCTACGGAGCGATGCTCGGGGGAATCCCGGCGCGCGGCGCTCATTACGTAGGGTGCGCCGTGCGCACCGCAACGAGTGAAGCGGTTCGCGCCGCAGATGACCGGCCATTGGTGCGCACGGCGCACCCTACGGGGCGATGCTCGGGGTAATCCCGGCGCGCGGCGCTCATTACGTAGGGTGCGCCGTGCGCACCGCGACGAGTGAAGCGATTCGCGCCACAGATGGCCGGCCATCGGTGCGCGCGGCGCACCCTACGGGGCGATGCTCGGGGTAATACGGGCGCGCGGCGCTCATTACGTAGGGTGCGCCATGCGCACCGCAACGGGTGAAGCGATTCGCGCCGCAGATGACCGGCCATTGGTGCGCGCGGCGCACCCTACGGAGCGATGCCGTGCCCGCCACATAGGCTGGGGGAATCCCGGCGCGGTCAGAACGCCCAGTCGGTCACGACGACGTGGGTCTTCACCCGCTGCATGCCGGGGAAGTTCTCGATCTGCCCGCGGATTTCGCCGAGCCGCGCCATGCTCGCGACTTCGAGGTAGACCAGCATGTCGGTCTCGCCGCTGATGCCGCTGCAGCGCTGGATTTCCGGGAATGCGCGCATCCGCTCGACGTACTGCTCGCAGCGGCTCTCGTGATAGAACAGTTCGAGGTAGGCCTTGATCGCGTTGCTTTCGGGGTCCGCGACGCGGGCGTGATAGCCCTGGATCACCCCGCGTTCCTCCAGTTGGCGAATGCGTTCGGCCACCGCCGAGCGCGACAGGCTGATGCTTTCGGCGATGCGGGTGACGGGGGTGCGCGCGTCGCTGCGCAACAGGGCGATGATCTGGCGATCGAACTTGTCCACGGGGTTCTCGCAAAACGGTGACAGGCGATTCGGCGGCGGTTTGCGCCACTCTGCCGGGCAACGCCGGCAACCTGAACGGCGGCGGAGGCGTAGGGTCTGTTGACGTTTCAGCACAAGCCGCGTTGCTGCGACAAATCACACCAGGCTAGGCGGAGAACGCAGGGAATGGCATTCCCTTTTCAAGTTCTCCAACGACGTCTGGCGTGATTTCTCGCGCAACCCGAGGGCCGGGCCCGTTTTAGCGCGAGCCGGCGTTTCTCGGTGACTCATTTAGCGCGCCAAACTTCGCACCTCGTGCCTTGCCTCGCGCTAAAACGGGCTCCGGCGCGGTCGTGCTGAAACGTCAACAGACCCTAACATGGCGTACCGCCGTTTCAAGCTCGTGAGCATACCGTATGAGCCGTCTGAACAAGGAGCTGGGACTGCTGCAAGGCATCGCCCTGCTCGCCACCTCGCTACTGGGAACCGGAATCTTCGTGGTCCCCGCCCTCGCCGCCAGCAGCGCCGGCATCGCCTCGCTGTGGGCCTGGCCGCTGCTGATCCTGCTGGTGCTGCCGGTGGCTTTCACCTTCGCCCAGCTAGGCCGGCGGTTTCCCCACGCCGGCGGTGCGCCGCACCTGATCGGCCGCGCCTTCGGGCTGCGTCTGGAGCGGGTCAGCGCCTGGCTGTTCCTCGCGGTGATTCCCGTCGGCGTGCCCGCCGCGCTGCACATCGGCGTGGGCTTCTGGCAATCGGTGTTCGCCATCACGCCCGGCCAGGCGCTGGCGATCCAGCTCGGTACGCTGGCGATCATCCTGCTGCTCGGGCAACGGCCGATGCGCGCCTCCGGCAGCCTGCAGGCGGTGATCGCGGTGGCCATCGTCGCCTGCATCGCGCTGATCTGGTGGGCCGGCGATCTGCCGGGCGCCAGCCTGCCCCTGCTGAACAGCGCCTCGCCGGACTGGTCGCGCCTGCCCACGGCGCTGGCGGTGATGTTCTGGTGCTTCGTCGGCATCGAGGCGTTTGCCCACCTCGGCGAGGAATTCCGCCGCCCGCAACGCGACTTCCCGCTGGCGCTGCTGCTCGGCACCCTGCTCGCCGGGCTGGTGTACTGGGCCTGCTCGCTGGCGGTGCTGAACTTCGGCCACTACGGCGACGCCCAGCGCGATGCCACCTCGCTGCCCGACCTGGTCGGCCAACTGTTCGGCGAACGCGGCCGCTGGCTGCTGGCGTTGCTCGGTTACCTGGCCTGCTTCGCCTCGACCAACGTCTACCTGCTGGGTTTCGCCCGGTTGCTCTGGAGCCTGGCCGACGAAGGCAAGGCGCCGGCCGGGCTGGCGCGGCTCAACCGACACGGCGTGCCGGCCCGCGCGCTGCTGCTGATCGTCGCCTGCTGCGCGCTGTGTTCGCTGGCGAGCAGCCTGCTGTCGCTGTCGGTGGACGAGCTGATCCGCTACGCCAACGGCAACTTCGTGCTCGTCTACCTGCTCAGCATGGCCGCCGGCTGGGTGCTGCTGGACGGCCTCTGGCGCTGGCTGGCGGGAATTTCGGTGGTGCTTTGCGCACTGGTGCTGGTGGCGCTGGGCGTTCAGGCGCTGTACGCGCTGGCGCTGCTCGGCGTGCTTGTGGCGCTGCATGGGCGGCGACCGCCCCGTCGGGCCACCGCCGCTCAAGGGTGACCCTCGGCGCGGGCCTGTGTTATCAAGACAGGCTTTCCAGCAAGGGCCAGGCCGCATGAATTCCTATATCGACCTGCTGATCAGCGATTGCGACGGCGTGATCGTCGACAGCGAAATCATCGTCGAACGCCTGCGCCGCGAGGTGCTCGGCGAGCGGTTCCCGCTGCAGGAACTGGACATCCTCCTGGCCGGCACTTTCGGCCTGCAGAGCCACGACATCCTCGCCCGCGTCGAGGCGCACTTCGGCGTCGAGCTGCCGGATGGCTTCCACACCGAGCTGCGCCAGCGCAGCGAAGCCGCGACCTTCCGGGACGCCGCGCCAATCGCCGGCGTGCGCGACGCGCTGCTGGCCGTCGACCTGCCGCTGGCGGTAGTCAGCAACAGCCGCCGGGCCAGCGTCGAGCACGCGCTGCAGCGCGCCGGCCTGCGCGAACGCGTCAGTGCCGGGATCTTCGCCGCCGAGGACGTGGAGCGGCCCAAACCGGCGCCGGACCTCTACCTGCTGGCGGCCAGGCGTGCCGGCGTCGCGCCGTCGCGCTGCCTGGTGGTCGAGGACAGCGCCACCGGCGCCACCGCTGCGCTGACCGCCGGGATGCGCGTGATCGGCTTCCTCGGCGCCAGCCACATTCCGCCGGAGCACGGCGAAGTGCTGCGCGAACTGGGCGTCGAGGCGCTGCTCAGGGACATGCGCGAGCTGCCGGCGCTGGTCGAGCTGCTGCGCGGCGAACCGTCCCGCCCGGTATGACGCCCGCCCACAGCGATGCGCCGCGGCGGATCAACGTGGTCGGCACCAGCGGCAGCGGCAAGAGCACCGTCGCGCAGCGCCTGGCCCGCCAGCTCGGCCTGCCCTGCATCGAGATGGACGCGCTGTTCTGGCGCTCCGGCTGGCAGGAGTCCGACGACCCCAGTTTCTTCGCCCGCCTGCAGCGCGCCCTGGCGCAGCCGGGCTGGGTACTCGACGGCAACTACCACCGCACCGCCGCGCTGAAATGGCGGGACGTGCAGATGATCGTCTGGATCGACTACTCGTTCGTTCGCACCTTCCACCAGGCCGTCAGCCGCGCCTTTCGACGCGCCTTCAGCGGCGAAGAACTGTGGCCCGGCACCGGCAACCGGGAGACGTTGCGGCGCGCGATTCTCAGCCGGAACTCGATCCTGCTGTGGACGCTGAAGAACTATCGCAGCAACCGGCGGCGCTACACCGAGGTTTTCGCCGACCCTCGCCTCGCCCATGTCCAGCGGGTGCGCCTGCGCAGCCCCGCGGCCGTCGAGACCTTCCTGCTCTCACTGCACTGACGCCGCCAGCGCGTGCCTCGGGTAAACTGCGCGTCTTTCCCGTTCGCCACGAGACCGCCATGCCGATCCGCCACGCCATCGTCCACCTGATCGACAAGAAACCCGACGGCACGCCCGCCGTGCTGCACGCACGCGACAGCGAACTGCACGGGTCGCAGGCCATCGAGAACCTGCTGGCGGACCTCAACGAGAGCTACAACGCCAAGCAGGGCAAGGCCTGGGGGCTGTTCCACGAGGAATCCGGCGCCTACCCGTTCAGCGGCTGGCTGAAGCAGTACCTCGACGCGGAACAGGACTTCACCGCCTTCAGCCGCCAGGCCGTCGAACAACTGCAGAAGCTGATGGAGGAATCCAACCTCTCCACCGGCGGCCACGTGCTCTTCGCCCATTACCAGCAGGGCATGACCGACTACCTGGCGATCGCCCTGCTCCACCACAGCGAAGGGGTCACCGTGACCGAGGCGCTGGACGTGGCGCCGGCCAAGCACCTCGACCTCGGCCAACTGCACCTGGCGGCGCGCATCAACATCTCCGAGTGGCAGAACAACAAGCAGTCCAAGCAGTACATCTCCTTCATCCGCGGCAAGAACGGCAAGAAGGTCTCGGACTACTTCCGCGACTTCATCGGCTGCCAGGAAGGCGTCGATGCGCCGAGCGAAACGCGCACCCTGCTCAAGGCCTTCAGCGATTTCGTCGAGAGCGAGGACCTGCCCGAAGAGCAGGCACGGGAGAAGACCAGCGCGCTGGTCGGCTACGCCACCACCCAGGCCAAGCTGGGCGAGCCGATGACCCTGGAAGAACTCTCCGGGGTCATCGACGAAGACCGGCCAAAGGCGTTCTACGACCACATCCGCAACCGCGACTACGGCCTGTCGCCGGAGATTCCGCCGGACAAGCGCACGCTGAACCAGTTCCAGCGCTTCACCGGGCGCGCCGAAGGGTTGTCGATCAGCTTCGAGGCGCACCTGCTGGGCTCGAAGATCGAATACGACGAGGGCCGCGACATGCTGATCATTCGCCAGCTGCCGACCCAGTTGAAGGACCAGCTCAAACGCCGCAAGGACTGACGATGAAACGCATCCTGCTGATCCTCGCCGCGCTCGCCACCTGGCAACAGTGGGACCGCATCGAGCCGCTGCTCGGCCTCGGCCAGCCGGTGCACCGCCAGGCGCGCACCGGCGAGGTGATTCTCTACGCGACGTCCTGGTGCGGTTACTGCGCCAAGACCCGCGCCTTCCTCGCCGAACGCGGCATTCCCTACCGCGAACTCGACATCGAGAAGTCCGCCGACGGCCGCCGCGCCTACGACGCGCTAGGCGGCCGCGGCGTGCCGGTGATCGACGTCAAGGGCACGGTGATCCACGGCTACGACCCACAGGGCATCCTCGCGGCCTACTGAACGGCGCGCCTCAGAGCGCCTCGATGCGGAAGCCGACGCGCGGGAAGTGCACGTGGACCACGCCGGCGCGCGCGTCCTCGCGGCGCAGGATCAGTTCTTCGGCACCGGCGTGGAGCAACTCGCCTTCCACCGGATCGACGCCGTAGTCGGTCGCCGCGATCAGCACCCTCTGGCCCAGCGCGAAACCGTTCGGCTCCTCGATCGAGGTCTGCGGCAACGCCGCCGGGTTGGCCTGGCGGGCGACCTCGATGGCCTCGGCGGCGCTCATTTCGCTGGGCGAACCCTGGCCGAAATCCAGCACCCGTTGCAGCCAGCGCACGACCTCGGGATAGGCGTCCACCAGCGGCGCGGTGACCGGCGTGGCCTTGAGGAACCACAGCGGGTGGGCCATGGCGAAATCGGCGAGGGAGGCGTCGCCGAAGAGAAACTCGCCGCCCTGCGCCAGTTGCTGTTGCAGGCGCGTCATCAGCGTCGGCCAGTTGTGGCGTGCCAGTTCGGCCGGCAGACGCGACGCCGAGCCGCCACTGAACAGCCCGGCGCGGTCGGCAAGGAAGCCCTGGATCGCCTCCGGCGACAGGCGGGCGAAACGCACGGCGATGGATTCAGGCTGGAACACCAGGCTCACCGCGTGCTGGAACACCACCGAATCGGCCCACTGGGCGAAGGCCGCGACGGTGAACTCCTGGCCCTGCGGGAACAGCGTCGGGGCGGCCTTCTCCGCCTCCAGGCGGCGGGCGATCAACGCGGTGTCGCAATAGATGTCCGCACCGACCTGCAACACCGGCGTCTTCCGGTAGCCACCGGTGAGCGCCAGCAGATCGGGCTTGGGCATCACCGGTGGAATGTTCACCGAGCGCCAGCTCAGCTGTTTGAAGCCGAGCAGCAGGCGGCTCTTGTGTGCGAACGGCGAGGCTGGATAGTGGTGCAGGATGAGGTCGTGCATGCTGGCTTCCGCTGTTGTTGTTCGTGGAGCCAGCTTACCCGCCGGCTTCCCCGCGTCCCAGCCACTCAGGCGGATGGCGTGGCATCAGCGCCATGCATGGCGATCAGCTGTTCCTTGGCGACCTTCTTCAGTCGTTTGATCGCCCGCTCGCGGCGCAGCGCGTCGCCCTTGCCGGGGCAGGCCTCCACGTACACCAGCGCCTGCGCCGGGCTGGAGTGGAAGAAGCGCGCGCCCTTGCCACTGCAATGCATGGCGAAGCGCCGCTGCGGGTCGTCGCTGATGCCGCAGTAGAGCGCGCCGTTGGCGGCGCGCACCAGGTAGACGAACCACGGCTTGGCTTCGCCGGCTGGCGCCGCGGCGGGCTCGCTCACAGCCGCTCGGCGCTTGCGCGTACGTAGAGCGCGCGGCCGGCGCCCAGGCCGAACAGCGTGCCGACCAGGGCGATGGCGACGAAGATGATCCCCGACGCCGACCAGCTGCCGGTGAAGTCGTGCACCAGGCCCATGGCCAGCGGTCCCAAGGCGGCCAGCGTATAGCCGACGCCCTGGGCCATGCCCGACAGGCTGGCGGCCACGTGCGCATCGCGCGAGCGCAACACGATCAGCGCCAGGCCGAGGCTGAAGGTGCCGCCCTGCCCCAGGCCGAGGATGACGATCCACAACCACAGGCCGGACAGCGGCGCGTACAGGCAGCAGAGCAGCCCGCAGAGGGTCAGGCCCATCACCACCACCACGGCCGGGCGCTGGTCCTTGCCGCGGGTGGCCAGCCAGGGCGTGCTCAGCGCGGTGATCAGCTGTACCAGCACCGAGGCGGACAGCATCAGCCCGGCCTGCACCGGCGTCAGCCCGCGGTCGATGAGGATCGACGGCAGCCAGCCGAAGACGATATAGGCCAGCGACGACTGCAAGCCCATGTACAGGGTGACCTGCCAGGCCAGCGGGTCGCGCCACAAGCCGCTGACACGGTAGGCGACGTGCGCCACGGCGTGCCCGCGCCGCGCCTGCGGCAGCCAGACCAGCGCAGCCAGCAGCGGCGGCAGCGCCCAGAAGCCCAGCGCCAGGCTCCAGCTGCCGAAGGCATCGCGTAGCGGCACCGTGCTGCCAGCCGCCGTGGCCGCGCCGAGGCACAGGGCCATGGTGTAGACGCCCGTCATGCTGCCGGCCTGTTTCGGGAAGTCGCGCTTGACGATGCCCGGCAGCAGCACGCCGATGATGCCGATGCTGGCGCCGGCCAGCAGGCTGCCGGCGAACAGACCCGGCACCGCGAACAGGCTGCGCAGGACGATGCCGAGGGCGAGCAGCAGGAGGATGCCGAGGATCACCCGCTCGGCACCGAAACGCCGGGCCAGGCGCGGCGCGAACGGCGCGAACAGGCCCAGGCAAAGCACCGGCAACGTGGTCAGCAGCCCGGCCGCGGCGGCGGACAGGTGCAGGCTGGCGGATACTTCGCCCAGCAGCGGGGAAATGCTCGACAGCGCCGGGCGCAGGTTCAGCGCCACCAGCACCAGGCCGAACAGCAGGAACAGCGGATGGCGCAGCAGCGACGGCCGGGATACCGGCTCGTCGTCGGCTTCGGCGTCGATCAGCAGATCGTTGAGGGGCGCGGGGGAACCCGCGTGCCGGTCGGGCAGCGGACGATCGTGATCAGGCATGTGCGGCTCGCTTCGCAATGGGCGACCGGTCCTGGCCGGTCCTTTATCGTGCTCCGCGAACGACGAACGTCGCCCAGCGGAGGGCGGAAAAGGATAGCCGGCTAAGAATTGCGGCACAACGGCGCATGCACCTCTGGCAGAGTGACAGATGCGGCGTCCGCGCGCGCGGCGGTGCGCGCGGCGGCGTCCGGCCGCCCCCTGGTAAAGCGGCATCCGCGTCGCTCTCGTAGGGCGCCATGCGCACCGAGGCGATGTGCGGGAGTGTCGCGGTGTGCGCGGCGCACCCTACGAGGTCCGATTACTGCCGAGGTCGATTTTCGTCCCGCTCGCCGTAGGGTGGGCCATGCGCACCGAGGCAATGTGCGGAAGCCTGGCGGTGCGCGCGGCGCACCCTACGAGGTCCGATTACTGGCGAGGTCGATTTTCGCGCCGCTCGCCGTAGGGTGCGCCCTGCGCACCGAGGCGATGTCCGCAGGCGTGGCGGCTAACGCAGCTGGATGCGTGCCGGACAGTTGCCGCGCAGCAGCGGCGTCAGGCTGGCAGCGGCGGGAAAGGCGTTCAGTCCCTCGCGGGTGATGCCGATCTCCACGCTGCTCAGCCAGGCGCGCCCGTCGTGGACGTCGCAGACCAGCTTCAGCGAGCGGGTATCGCGAGTGCCGAACGCATCGCCATAGGCCCGGATCAGCTCGTTGCGATCGATCTCCCGGCGCTCAGGCGCAGCCAGCAGTGCACCGAAGGACGACTGGTTGACGATGTCGAACAGCTCGATGTTCTTCCTGAAGAAGGCGTCCTCATCGAAGCCGAAGCAGGCCGCGTGCTTGACGTATTCGTGGCGTTCCAAACAACTCCGGGTGCCCGGCATGACCTGCTCGAGGCGCCCGCGTACGTCACTGCTCAGCGGCACCGGCGCCAGCGCACAGAAGTTTTTTTCCGGCACCTTGCCGGTCACATGATCGCAGCCTTCGCGCCACCATTGCGGGGTGTCCATGCCCTCGGCCTTGAGCCGATCGGGCAGCGACGCCCAGAGCCCGTGCAAGGCCAGGCCAGCGCCCCGGCTGGCGCACTCCGGGGCGCCCCTCTGCCCGGCGCAATAGCCCGGATGCCAGCTCATGGCGAACGTGTATTCGGAGAAGTCGCCCAGTTGGCCGGGCTGCAGCGCCCAGGCGGAAAAGCTGGCGAGCGGACCCAGCAGAGCGACAAGAACGAAAGCGCTGAAACGACGTGACATGGGCGGTCCTTGTTCCGCTGAGCGACCGGTTGGTGGAACACCTTGCACGCAAGGATCGGACCGGCGCTCAGCCGCGTCCGGCGCGATAGGCCGCCAGTCCCTTGGCCGCTTGCCGGCGAATCGCACCCTGCACCGGTGGCGCCCAGCCGAGCAGCGCACCGCGCGCGCCCAGCGCCTGGGCGGACCAGCGCCAGAGGCTGAAGTGATCGCGATGCTCGACGATCAGCCCGTCGGCGAAGCGGAAGCGCGCCTGGATGTGGTTGCTCACCCGGCGACCGGTCTGGCTGAACAGGTAGTGCGCCACCCAGCGAGCACTGCCCTGCTGCGCGTCGGCCTCGACGCCGTCGAACGTCAGGCTGAAATCCTGCGCGCGGGCGCACAGCATCCGCCACATGTCACCCGCGGCCGGCCCTCGCAGGTCGGTGAACACCGGGTCGGAGAAACGCACCTCGGGCGCGTAACAGGCCGCCATGGCCTCCGCGTCGCGCTGCTGGAACGCCTGGTAGAACTGGGTGATGAGCTGCGCGTTGGGGTGGCTCATGGAGGGACTCCGAAATGTTTCGACCCATGCAGTGTGGCGGATTGCGCACACCGCCGTGATTGACGATAACGACAACGTTGTGTCAAAAATCGCCAACCTTGTTTCCCCGAGCCGCGCATGTTCCGAGTCGCCCTGATCGTCTGCCCACACACCGTCTGCTCCAGCCTGAGCATGGCCGACGACGCCTTTCGCCTGGCCGAACGCCTGGCCGGCGGCGGCCTATTCGAGGTATCGCGGATCAGCGTGGATGGCCGCCCGGTGGATCTCGGCCTGATGCGGATCCAGGTCGATGGCGACCTGCGTCTGGCCGAATCCGCCGATCTGGTGGTGTTGCCGGCCAGCGGCAGCAACGTGAAGGCCGCGCTTGCCGGCAATGGGGCGCTGATCGACTGGCTGCGCCGGCGGCCGCCAACCCAGCGCCTGGCGAGCCTGTGCAGCGGCGCCTTTTTGCTCGCGGAAGCGGGACAGCTCGACGGCCACCGGGCGACCACTCACTGGGCGCTGGAGGATGCCTTCCGCCAGCGCTTCCCCACCGTCGAGCTGTGCATCGACCGGCTGCTCACCGAGGATGGCGCGCGCTTCTGCTCCGGCGGCGCGCAGGCCGGGCTCGACCTCTGCCTGCACCTGGTCGCCCGGTTCGGCGGCGAGGCCTTGGCACAACGCCTGGCCAGCGCCCTGGTGGTCGACCGAGAGCGGGGCAACCAGTCGCGCTTCGTTCCGTTGCTGCCGGACGCCGCCGCGCACGAAACGCCGATGACCGCGCTGCTGGCCTGGCTACGCGCGCATCACGCCGAGCCTATCGACCTCCAGCGCCTGGCCGAGCAGGCGCACTGTTCGCCACGCACGCTGCTGCGCCGCTTCCGCCAGGCCACCGGGCTGACGCCCGCCGACTACCTGCAGCGGCTGCGTATCGGCGTGGCCCAGGAGGCTCTGCGCAACCCGTCCCGCTCGCTGGAACAGGTGGCCCTGCAGGTCGGCTACGCGGACCGCGCGACCTTCGCCAAGCGTTTCAAGCAGCTCTGCGGCGAAACGCCCGGCGCCTTCCGCCGCCGCCTGAGCGAGCAGCGGCCCGCCACGCACTGAGCGCGTCACGAACATAAAAAAGGGAGCCCGAAGGCTCCCTTTTTTTGCCGGCGAATCCTCAATGCAGGATCTGCCCGAGGAACAGCCGGGTACGTTCGTTCTGCGGATTGTCGAAGAAGGTGTTCGGCTCGGCCTGCTCGACGATCTCGCCCTTGTCCATGAAGATCACCCGGTTCGCCACGGTGCGGGCGAAGCCCATTTCGTGGGTCACGCAGAGCATGGTCATGCCGTCTTCGGCCAGACCGATCATGGTGTCGAGCACTTCCTTGACCATCTCCGGATCGAGCGCCGAGGTCGGCTCGTCGAACAGCATGATCTTCGGCTTCATGCACAGCGCCCGGGCGATCGCCACGCGCTGTTGCTGGCCACCGGAGAGCTGGCCGGGGAACTTGTTGGCCTGCTCGGGAATGCGCACGCGTTGCAGGTAGTGCATCGCGATTTCCTCGGCTTCCTTCTTCGGCATCTTGCGCACCCACATCGGTGCCAGGGTGCAGTTCTGCAGCACGGTGAGGTGCGGGAACAGGTTGAAGTGCTGGAACACCATGCCGACTTCGCTGCGGATCGTCTCGATCTGCTTGAGGTCGTTGGTCAGCTCGATGCCGTCGACGATGATGCTGCCCTGCTGGTGTTCTTCCAGCCGGTTGATGCAGCGGATGGTGGTCGACTTGCCGGAACCGGAAGGCCCGCAGAGGACGATGCGCTCGCCCTGCTGCACATTGAGGTTGATGTCCTTCAGCACATGGAACTGGCCGTACCACTTGTTCACGCCTTGCAGTTGGATGATCGGCTCGGCATTGGTTTGCAGGTTGGGTTGGTTCATCAGGGGCTCCTAACGCTTGTGGCCGGTGTTGAGCTTGTTCTCCAGGTGCATGGAGTAGCGCGACATGCCGAAACAGAAAATCCAGTAGACCAGGGCGGCGAACACGTAGCCCTCGGTGGACATCCCCAGCCACGCCGGGTCGGCCGTGGCGCGCTTGATGCTGTTGAGGAAGTCGAACAGGCCGATGATGATCACCAGGCTGGTGTCCTTGAACAGCGCGATGAAGGTGTTGACGATCCCGGGGATCACAAGTTTCAGCGCCTGCGGCAGGATCACCAGGCTCATGGTCCGCCAATAGCCGAGCCCCATGGCGGCCGCGGCCTCGTACTGTCCCTTGGGAATCGCCTGCATGCCGCCGCGTACCACTTCGGCGATGTAGGCGGCCTCGAAGAAGATCACCATCACCATTGCGCGCAGCAGCTTGTCCAGGCTCAGCCCTTCGGGCAGGAACAGCGGCAGCATCACCGAGGACATGAACAGCACGGTGATCAACGGAACGCCGCGCCAGAACTCGATGAAGGTAACGCTGAGCACCTTGATCGCCGGCATGTTGGAGCGCCGCCCCAGCGCCAGCAGGATACCCAGCGGCAAGGCGCCGGCGATGCCGACGGCGGCGATCACCACGGTCAGCATCAGGCCGCCCCACTGCGACGTGGGGACCTGCTCCAGGCCGAGGAAGCCGCCGTGCAGCAGCCAGTAGGCGAGGACCGGGTAGATCACCAGGAAGGCGATGCCGTATTTCGCCTTGGGGGCGAAGCGCTTGAAGAACAGCGGCGCGGCACCGACGATCGCCAGGATCACTGTCAGGTCGACACGCCAGCGCAGTTCGGCCGGGTAGAAGCCATACATGAACTGCCCGAAGCGGTCGCTGATGAAGACCCAGCAGGCGCCTTCGCGGCTGCAATCGGCGCGCGTGGTGCCGACCCAGTCGGCCTTGAAGATCGCCCATTCCAGCAGCGGCGGAACGATCAGCCAGATCAGGTAGATACCGATCAGGGTGAGGATGGTGTTGAACACGCCGGAGAACAGGTTGGCCCGCATCCAGGCGATCGGCCCGAAGGTGAGCGCCGGTGGCGGCATGTCGGGCTTGAAGGTATGTGTGGTCATGGCAGCCCCTTACCGCTCGATCAGCGCGATGCGCTTGTTGTACCAGTTCATCAGCAGCGAAATGCTGATGCTGATGGCCAGGTAGACGCTCATGGTGATGGCCATGGTTTCGATCGCCTGACCGGTCTGGTTGAGCACCGTGCCGGAGAACAGCGAGACCATGTCCGGGTAGCCGATACCGGCCGCCAGCGAGGAGTTCTTCGCCAGGTTGAGGTACTGGCTGGTGAGCGGCGGGATGATCACGCGCATGGCCTGCGGGATGATCACCAGGCGCAGCAGTTGCCCCGGACGAAGGCCCAGCGAGCTGGCCGCCTCGGTCTGCCCGTGGCTGACCGACTGGATGCCGGCGCGCACGGTTTCACCGATGAACGCCGCGGTGTAGATCGACAGGGCGAGGACGATGGACACCAGCTCGGGGATCATCACCCAGCCGCCGCGGAAGTTGAAACCCTGCAGCACCGGCACTTCCCAGTGCAGCGGCGTACCGGCGACCAGCATGGTCAGGCCCGGCAGTACGACGATCAGCGCCAGGCTGGTCAGCGCCACGGGGAACCGCTGGCCGGTCGCATGGCGACGGGCCTTGGCCCAGCGCCACAGGGCGACGATGCCGACCAGCGCCACCAGCACCGACAGGGCGAACGGCCAGAAGGCCTCGGCGGGCACCGGCGACGGCATCTGCAGGCCACGGTTGTTGACGAAGAACAGGTCGCCGAAGTTGAGGCTCTGGCGCGGATTCGGCAGCGGGCCGAGGACGGCGAAGTACCAGAAGAAGATCTGCAGCAGCGGCGGGATGTTGCGGAAGGTCTCGATGTAGACCGTGGCGAGCTTGCGGATCAGCCAGTTGGGCGACAGCCGTGCAACGCCGAGGATGAAGCCGAGCAAGGTGGCGAGGACGATACCGACCACCGACACCAGCAATGTATTGAGCAGGCCGACGAAGAACACCCGGCCATAGGTATCGGCCTCGGTGTAGTCGATCAGGTGCTGGGAAATGCCGAACCCGGCGCTGTTGCCGAGGAACCCGAAACCGGAAGTGATACCGCGGTGTTCCAGGTTGGTCTGCGCGTTATCGAACAGGTACCAGCCGAAGCTGACCACGAGAATAACGGCGAGTATCTGGAAAACCCACGCACGTACCTGAGGATCGGTCCAGACCGATCCACGCTGGCGCGGGGCTTGTGCTGTGTTTTGCATAGGAGCCCTCTTTGAAGTCCAACGCCCACGAGGTGTGGGCGTCAGTCTTCATCTGGTCAGAACGAACCAGCCCGCACGAGGCGGGCTGGGGCGACGGTCAGCGCACCGGCGGTGCGTATTGCAGACCACCTTTGTTCCACAGGGCGTTGAGGCCACGCTCGATCTTCAGCTCGCTGCCGGCACCGACGTTGCGATCGAAGACTTCACCGTAGTTGCCGACTTCCTTGACGATCTTGACGACCCAGTCCTTCGGCAGTTTCAGGTCCTTGCCGAACTCGCCTTCGGTGCCCAGCAGGCGGGCGATGTCGGGGTTCTTGGTGGACTTGGCGGTCTCTTCGACGTTCTTCGAAGTGATGCCCAGTTCCTCGGCGTTGACCATCGCGAAGAGGGTCCAGCGAACGATGTCGAACCATTCCTCGTCACCCTGACGAACGGACGGGCCGAGCGGCTCCTTGGAGATGACTTCCGGCAGAACGACGTAGTCGTCCGGCGCGGCCAGCTTGATGCGCTGTGCGTAGAGCTGCGACTGGTCGGAGGTCAGCACGTCGCAACGGCCGGACTCGACCGACTTGGCGCTCTCGTCGGAGGTGTCGTAGGTGATGGGGGTGTATTTCAGGTTGTTGGCGCGGAAGTAGTCCGACAGGTTCAGCTCGGTGGTGGTACCGGCCTGGATGCAGACGGTAGCGCCGTCGAGTTCCTTGGCACTGGAAACGCCGAGCTTCTTGTTCACCAGGAAGCCCTGGCCGTCGTAGTAGGTCACGCCGGTGAAGTTCAGGCCCATCGCGGCATCGCGCGAGCTGGTCCAGGTGGTGTTGCGCGAGAGTACGTCGACTTCCCCGGACTGCAGCGCGGTGAAGCGCTCCTTGGCGGTCAGCGGGCTGAACTTGACCTTGCTCGCATCACCGAAAACGGCAGCGGCGACCGCGCGGCAGACATCCACGTCGATCCCTTTGTACTGGCCTTTGGCGTCGGCATAGGAGAAGCCCGGCAGACCGTCGCTGATACCGCACTGGACGAAGCCTTTCTTCTGTACCGCATCGAGGGTAGCGCCGGCTTGCGCGAAGCTGCTAACACCGAGTACCGCTGCCGTGGTGAGCACAGCGAGAGTGGATTTCACCATCTTCATCAAAACCTCCAATTGCCTTTGTTGTGTCGGAGTCTCGGTCGCTCACCGCACCCTTGTGGGGCTTACCGCCCTGACGAGCAGGACGGCCGGTTGCGGACCTGGGCCCGGACGATGCGGCGGGCGATCCTGCCGGCGCTCATCCAGGGGTTGCCTGCTGATCAAAGCGGGCGGGAGACGTAACGAGCCAAGCGTAGCGCCTTGCGGCACGCGGCATGACGGGAAACCTGTTCTACGTGGGTTGGCGACGACGTTGCGGTACAGTTGTTACCGTTACAGTCGCTGCGAACTTGATAGCAAAGTGCGTACCAACCCATTGGAAAAGCTCGATAAAATTGGGTCAATACCAAAACTTCCAGCGGTGCGACATCTTCTTTCCGGAATAGCCTGCGCCCGCAACGACCAAGGCACTAAAAACGTGCCATAGCACCAAATTGGAGCATACATGAGCGAAGCATTGATTCTTAACCCCACACATCAGGCCGACGCGTGCGTAATCTGGTTGCATGGACTGGGCGCGGACCGCTACGACTTCGAGCCAGTCGCGCTTGCACTACAGCAGCGCATGGACACCCTGCGCTTCGTGCTGCCACAGGCGCCGACTCAGCCGGTGACCATCAACAACGGCTACGCGATGCCCAGCTGGTACGACATCCTCGCCATCAGCGGCGAATCGCGGGCCATCGATCGCGACCAGATGGAGCGCTCGGCGCAACGCGTGATCGACCTGATCGAGGCACAGCGCGATGACGGCATCGACCCGCGGCGCATCGTCCTCGCCGGCTTCTCCCAGGGCGGTGCCGTGGTGCAGCACACGGCCTTCCTGCGCTGGGCCGGTCCGCTGGGGGGCGTGCTGGCGCTGTCGACCTACGCGCCCACGTTCAGCGACGCACTGGAGTTCAACGAGACGCAGCAGAACCTGCCGGTGCTCTGCCTGCACGGACGCCACGACGATGTGGTGCCGCCTGCCCTGGGTCGCGCCGCCCACGACTTCCTCGCCGCGCGCGGCATTCCGGTGCAGTGGAAGGACTACCCGATGGCCCACGCGGTGGTGCCCGAAGAAATCATGGACATCGCCACCTGGCTGGAGGAACGTCTGAAGTGAGCGTCGCGGGCTTTCACTGAGCAGTCGAAACGGGCGGGGCACAGGCCGGCTCGGCGCTCCCGAACCGGGCGGCTATATTCAGATTCGTTACTGGCACTTTGCCCCTGGAATACTGTCCATTTCCCGACGCTCGCCAAACGACAGGAAGCTTGCAATGCCCGCAGCGCCCGCCCTCGCCAACCACCCCACCGGATGCCTGGCATGAAAACGATGCCGTGGCAGCTCGACCTGCCAAAGCTGCGCCAACTGGAACTGCTGGAGAACGTCAGCGACGAGGTGCTGCAGTCGGTAAGCGGCGACCTCGAACTCTGCGAACTGGATACCGGCGAGATCCTGCTCTCGCCGTTCAACCCCAACGCCCACCTTTATCTGATCCTTGAGGGTCAACTGAAGCTCTACCTCGGCTCGCTGGACAACCAGTCGGTGATCAGCCTGCTTCCCGGCGAATGCGCCGGCGAAATAAGCGTGATCGACCGCCAGCCGCCCTCCGCCTACATCGTCGCCGAGTGCAGGTGCCGCTTGCTGCGCCTGCCGCGCCAGGCGCTGTTCGGGCTGATCTCCCACTCGCCGCAAGCCATGGAGAAACTGCTGGAAACGCTCTGTGGCAGGGTTCGCCGCGGCAACAGCATCATTCTCGACACCGAGCAGAACGCCAACGTCGACACCCTCACCGGGCTGTTCAACCGGCGCTGGCTTGAACACGTCTACGAGCGCGAAAGCACGCGCTGTGCCTTCAACGATCAGGACCTCTGCATGCTCATGCTCGATGTCGATCACTTCAAGGCCTACAACGACAAGTTCGGCCACCTGGCGGGCGACTACGCCCTCTGCCTGGTGTCCCACACCCTGCGCAACCAGTTGCGGCCCAAGGACAGCATGGTGCGTTTCGGCGGCGAGGAGTTCGTCATCCTGCTCCCCGAAATGAGCCGCGACGAAGCCCGCGGGATCGGCGAACGCCTGCGCCAGAGCCTCGAGCAGATCAACACCTTCTATTCCCCCGTCGGCGTGCTGCCCGGCGTCACCGTGTCCATCGGACTCGGCCAGATGGAGCCCGGCGACACCCTGAAAAGCCTCATCTCCCGCGCCGACGCCGCGCTCTACCAGGCCAAGCAGCAGGGCCGCAACCGCCTCTGCGGCTGACCGCGCTCCCGCCGTTCCCCTGTCCCGGAGCCCGCCCTCCGCGGCGCTTCGCCCTGTGGGCTTCTTGCTTTACACTGCCAGGCGTTCATTCCATAACCAAACTGACGAGATCATCGTGCTCAAAGCACTCAAGAAAATGTTCGGCAAAGCCGAAGAGTCCGTCACTGGCGGCGTATCCAGCCCAATCGCCTCCCCTTCCCGCGCCGATCGTGGCCTGCCCTCCTCCCAGAACAAGCCTGCCGCCGAGCGCGAAAGCGCACAGAGCCGCCCGGCCGCCGAGGCCGAGAAGACCTCCGAGCGCAAACCGTCTCGCCCGCGCCGCGAGCGCAGCGCCAAGGCACCGGTGGCGGACAACTGGACCCTCGCCGATTTCCAGGTCGAGCCGGCCGAAGGCAAGACCCGCTTCCACGACTTCAAGCTCGATCCGCGCCTGATGCACGCCATCCACGACCTCGGCTTTCCCTACTGCACGCCGATCCAGGCGCAGGTGCTCGGTTTCACCCTCAAGGGCCAGGACGCCATCGGCCGTGCCCAGACCGGCACCGGCAAGACCGCCGCCTTCCTCATTTCGATCATCACCCAGCTGCTGCAGACCCCGCCGCCCCAGGAACGCTACATGGGCGAGCC
>NZ_DJTK01000032.1:0-43073 GCF_002438225.1 Pseudomonas sp. UBA6310
GGCGCGGACTCGACGAACTGCACGGCTTCCTGGGTGGTGATGTGTTCGAAAACCACCTTCAGCGTGGGGAAGCGTTCGACCACGCGACGCAGGTGCTCGTCGATGAAGACCTTCTCCCGATCGAACACGTCGATCTCGCCCCGCGTCACCTCGCCGTGCACCAGCAGCGGCATGCCGCATTCGGCCAGGGCCTCGAGCGCCGGGAAGATCTTGTCGATGCTGGTCACGCCGGAGTCCGAATTGGTCGTCGCGCCGGCCGGGTAGAGCTTGGCGGCGTACACGAATCCCGATGCCTTGGCCGCGTGGATGTCCTCGGGCTGGGTACGGTCCGTGAGGTAGAGCACCATCAGCGGCTCGAAGCGACTGCCTTGCGGCCGCGCGGCGAGGATGCGTGCGCGATAACCGGCGGCTTCTTCGGCATTGCGTACCGGCGGCACCAGGTTGGGCATGACGATCACGCGAGCGAAGCTGCGGGCCGCATCGCCGACGGTAAACGGCAGCGCCGCGCCGTCGCGCAGGTGAATGTGCCAGTCGTCGGGGCGCAGCAGGGTAAGGCGGTCGGACATGAAGGTTTCCAAACGGTGAAAGCTGTCGGGAATGCTACCGGAAAAGCGCTGTGGCGGCACGCCGCAGTTCCGTGCGCCGCCGCCTGGGACGCCGATTCGCGACGTTAGCGAGGCCATGCTGGCCATTCGCCGAAGCGCGTCGCGGGCTTCAAGTTTTCCGCCAAGGCACCGATACCCATCGGGAATGTGGTTTTTCATCGTGGAGCCTCCCGTGCGCCAGCGTTATTTCGTCCTGCTCTGTGCGTTCGCCTGCGCGCCCGCCGCCGCCGTTTCTTTCCAGACGCGTCTGGAAAAGGCCGAGTGGCAGGTGCAGGGCGATCAGTTCGAATGCCGCCTGTCGCAACCGATCACCGACTTCGGCAGCGGCGAGTTCGTGCGCAAGGCCGGCGAGCAGGCGGTGTTCCGTCTGAATGCCCGCGAGCACTGGCTGGACAGGGGTTCCGCGACGCTGCTGGCCGCGGCGGCGCCCTGGCAGCCGGGACGCGGCGACATCAATCTCGGTGCGGTGACGGTGGGCAATGGCGACGTGCCGTTCAGCAGCACCCAGCAGCAGGCCGGCCGCCTGCTCACCGGACTGCTGGAAGGGCGTAGCCCGCTGGTTCGCCATCGCACGCTTCAGGGCGGCGACAGCCTGGAAATCCGCCTGCTGCCAACCAACTTCAGCAAGGCCTACAACGACTACCTCGGCTGCACCGCCAAGCTTCTGCCGGTCAACTACGACCAGGTGAAGCAGGCGACGCTGGGCTTTCCCGGCGGCGGTGCCGAACTGGATGACACCACCCGCGCCAAGCTCGACATCATTCTGCAACTGGTCAAGGCCGACCCCAGCATCAACCGCTTCAGCCTGGACGGTTATTCCGACAACAGCGGCAACCGCCTGAGCAACCGCGACCTCTCGCGGCGCCGCGCCCTGGCGGTGGAGGAGTACCTCAAGGCCAACGGCATCGGCGAAGAGCAGATCACCGTGCGCTTCTACGGCGAACAGTATCCGCTGGTGCCCAATACCAGCGCGGCCAACCGCGAGAAGAACCGCCGCGTGACCTTGCACCTGTCGCGCGAAACGGCGCCGAGCAAGCCGCCCGAGCCGGCGGCGCCTGCGCCGACGCCACCTGCCACTGCCGGCACGTCCTGAGTCCTGCGGCGGGGCGATCCTCTGTCGCCGAGCTGTCTTTGCCTGTCGCGCCCCTGTAAATCGGACTGCGCGGTCGGTAGAATCCACGGTTTTCGTACAACCCCGTGGAGCGATGGCATGGCGGACGTGAAGAAGGTAGTCCTGGCTTATTCCGGTGGCCTGGACACCTCGGTGATTCTGAAGTGGCTGCAAGACACCTATAACTGCGAAGTGGTGACCTTCACCGCCGACCTTGGTCAGGGCGAAGAGGTCGAGCCGGCCCGCGCCAAGGCCAAGGCCATGGGCGTCAAGGAAATCTACATCGACGACCTGCGCGAAGAGTTCGTCCGCGATTTCGTCTATCCGATGTTCCGCGCCAACACCGTCTACGAAGGCGAGTACCTGCTGGGTACCTCCATCGCCCGTCCGCTGATCGCCAAGCGCCTGATCGAGATCGCCAACGAGACTGGCGCCGATGCCATTTCCCACGGCGCCACCGGCAAGGGCAACGACCAGGTGCGTTTCGAGCTGGGCGCCTACGCGCTGAAGCCGGGCGTGAAAGTGATCGCTCCGTGGCGCGAGTGGGACCTGCTGTCCCGCGAGAAGCTGATGGACTACGCCGAGAAGCACGCCATCCCGATCGAGCGCCACGGCAAGAAGAAGTCGCCGTACTCCATGGATGCCAACCTGCTGCACATCTCCTATGAAGGCGGCGTGCTGGAAGACACCTGGACCGAGCACGAAGAAGACATGTGGCGTTGGACCAAGTCGCCGGAAGCGGCGCCGGATACCCCGACCTACATCGAGCTGACCTACAAGGCCGGTGACATCGTGGCCATCGACGGCAGGGAAATGAGCCCGGCCAGCGTACTGGCCGAGCTGAACCGCATCGGCGGCGAGAACGGCATCGGTCGCCTCGACATCGTCGAGAACCGCTACGTGGGCATGAAGTCCCGCGGCTGCTACGAAACTCCCGGCGGCACCATCATGCTCAAGGCCCACCGCGCCATCGAGTCGATCACCCTGGACCGCGAAGTCGCTCACCTCAAGGATGAGCTGATGCCCAAGTACGCCAGCCTGATCTACACCGGCTACTGGTGGAGCCCGGAGCGTCTGATGCTGCAACAGATGATCGACGCCTCCCAGGCCAGCGTGAACGGCGTGGTTCGCCTGAAGCTGTACAAGGGCAACGTCATCGTCACCGGCCGCAAGTCCGACGACTCGCTGTTCGATGCCAACATCGCGACCTTCGAGGAAGACGGCGGCGCCTACAACCAGGCGGACGCGGCGGGCTTCATCAAGCTCAACGCGTTGCGCATGCGCATCGCCGCCGGCAAGGGCCGCACGCTGTTCTAAGCGTCCGACGGTCCGGCGGCCCTGCTAGGTCCGCCAGCCGCGCCAAGCGCATAAGAAAACCCCGGCCTCGCGCCGGGGTTTTTGCGTTCAGGCGTTGCCAATCGGATCAGGTCGACTTTTCGATCAGCTCGATCTTGTAGCCGTCCGGGTCGGCGACGAAGGCGATCACCGTGGTGCCGTGCTTCATCGGGCCGGCCTCGCGGGTGACGCTGCCGCCGTTGTGGCGGATGTCGTCGCAGGCCTTCGCGGCGTCGTCGACTTCGATGGCGATGTGGCCGTAGCCGGTGCCGATCTCGTAGCTGTCCACCCCCCAGTTATGGGTCAGTTCGATGGCGCTGTGTTCCGCCTCGTTGCCGTAGCCGACGAAGGCGAGGGTGAACTTGCCTTCCGGATAGTCATTGCGGCGCAGCAGCGTCATTCCCAGAACCCGGGTGTAGAAGTCGATGGAGCGATCCATGTCGCCCACTCGAAGCATGGTGTGTAGAAGTCGCATGGTGTGTGTCCTCATCAGGCTGGCCAACGATTATACGGCCCTTCCGCGGCGCCTGCCCGGCGCGTGACCACACCGGGCCGTCACTGCGGTTTGGTTCGTTCCAGGGCGTCCAGCGCTTGGGACAGCGCGCGCTGGTCGAAGGGTTTGGAGAGGCGCGGCAGTCCGCTGCAGGCGTCCTCGACGATGCCCGTGACGATCAGCGCCGGTAGCGATCCGTGCAGTGCCCGGGCGCGATCGATCAGTTCGGTTCCACTCATGCCCGGCATCGCCTGGTCGGTGACGAGGATGTCGATGCCGCCAGCGGCGAGCCTTTCCAGCGCCTCTTCGCCGGAGTTGGCGGTGTCGACGCCATAGCCGAGGTCGTCGAGCATGGCGGCGGTGCTGGTGAGCACCAATGGGTCGTCGTCCACCACCAGCACCGTCTTCGCCTGGACGGCCAGCCGCGATGCCGCCTCGCTTTGCCGAGGGGCTTCGGAAGGCGCCTGCGCCGCGAGCGGTAGCCACAGCTCGGCGGTTGTTCCGCCCGGAACCCGGCTACTCAGAAGCAGCCTTCCGCCCATCTGCTCGACGAGGCCATGCACCATCGACAGGCCCAGGCCGGTGCCTTTCCCGGCGCCCTTGGTGGTGAAGAAGGGCTCGGTGGCGCGGGCCAGGGTTTCGGCGTCCATACCTACGCCGGTGTCGGTCAGCGACAGGCAGACGTAATCGCCGGGCTGCAGCCGGGATTGATCGCCGGCGTGGCGCCGCTGGCGCGCCTCGATGGTGAGTACGCCACCGCCGGGCATGGCGTCGCGGGCGTTCACCGCCAGGTTGAGAATCGCCAGTTCCAGCTGGTTCACGTCCGCCTTCACCGGGGGAAGGTCGAGTGGAAAGCGGGTTTCGATGTGGATCGCCGACCCCAGCGAGCTGTGCAGCAGGTCGGACATGCCGTGCATCATGCCGGCGAGGTCGATCAGCTCCAGGCTCAGCTCCTGGCGCCGCGCGAACGCTAGCATGCGCCGGGTGAGGGAGGCGCCGCGCTGGGCTCCCTGGATGGCGTTGTTCAGCAGCGGCGTGATGCGCGCGTCATCGGGCAGGCGCTTGCGGGCGATTTCCAGGCTGCCGAGGATCACCATCAGCAGGTTGTTGAAATCGTGCGCCACGCCGCCGGTGAGCTGTCCGAGGGCCTCCATCTTCTGCGACTCGAAGAGCGCCTGCTCGGTCAGCTTCAGGGCGCGCTGCGCCTCCATCGATTCGGTGATGTCGCGGGTGATCTTGGCGAAGCCGATGAGCGTTCCGGCGTCATCGTGGATCGGGTCGATGACCACGCTGGCCCAGAACCGCGTGCCGTCCTTGCGCACCCGCCAGCCCTGGCTCTCGAAGTGGCCCTGGTTCATCGCGGTGCGCAAGCCCCTGTCGGGAAGACCGCTGGCGCGGTCCTGTTCCTCGTAGAACAGTGAGAAATGCTGGCCGATGACTTCCTCGGGGCGATAACCCTTGATGCGCTGCGCACCGGCGTTCCAGTTGGTGATGCGGCCCGTGGTGTCGAGCATGTAAATGGCGTAGTCGGTCACACCCTGTACGAGCAGGCGGAACTGCTGTTCGGAGCGCCGCAGCGACTCCTCCGCGGCGCGGCGTTCGGTGAGGTCGCGGGTGACCTTGGCGAAGCCGAGCAACTGGCCATCGCCCGAGCGGATAGGGTCGATCACCACATGACACCAGAACCGCGTGCCGTCCTTGCGCACGCGCAGGCCTTCGCTTTCGAAGCGGCCTTCGGTTTCGGCGATCTTCAGCGCCCGGCGCGGCAGTCCGGTGGCGCGGTCTTCCTCGGTGTAGAAGCGGGAAAAATGCTCGCCGAGGATTTCCGCTTCCTCATAGCCCTTGAAGCGCCGTGCTCCGGCATTCCAACTGCTCACGTGGCCGTTCACATCGAGCATGTAGATCGCGTAGTCGGTGATCGACTCGATGAGCAATCGGTAGCGATCGGGTTCGGGGAGCATCTCGACACTGGCGGGAGGAAGCATGGTCATCACTATTCGACTGGACGGGTGGCGCGCCCGCTGCACAGGGCGGGTGCTGGCCGAGCCGCGGAAAATCGGCCGGGCATGATGCCCGTTTTCTCCATTCTATGTTGACCCGTCTGGTAGGAGATTGCTGTTGCGCTGAGGCGGCGCTTCGTTCCGACGAGCCGCTGCGGTCCGGGCGCCATCGCCGGGGAAACAGGAGCGGCATCCCGGCCAGCTCAAGTGACTGTTATCATTGGCGAAAGAACGGGCCCGCAGACCTCTCGGACGTTCGCTCCCGTTCCTTCTCAGGTCGATCCTCTTCGTGAATCTCTCCGGCAAAGGCGTCGCGTTTTCCCTGTCCGCCTCCGTGCTGTTCGCCCTGATGCCCGGCTATGTCCAGCAGTTGTCGCCGCTGGATGGCATTCAGGTGTTCGCCCAGCGGGTGCTCTGGTCGTTGCCCGCGGTGTTCGCCCTGGTGCTGCTGACGGGGCAGTGGGCGACATTCCGCCAGGTCCTGACCCGCCTGCGCAACGAGCCGCTGCTGGTGCTCGCCTGCCCGCTGGCGGCGGCACTGCTGGGCGTGCAGTGGGGGCTGTTCGTCTGGGCGCCGCTGGCCGGGCAGATGATGGAGGTGTCGCTCGGCTACTTCCTCCTGCCGCTGGCAATGGTGCTGGTGGGCAGGCTGTTCTACGGCGAGCGCCTGAGCCCGTTGCAGCGCCTTGGCGTCTGTTGCGCGGGCCTCGGGGTGCTGCATGAGCTGTGGGTCACCGGGGCGTTTTCCTGGGTGACCCTGGTGACGGCGCTGGGCTACCCGCCGTACTTCATGCTGCGTCGCTGGATGCGGCTGGATGCCTTGTCCGGATTTCTGCTGGAAATGCTGGTGCTGGCTCCGCTGGCGATCTGGCTGATCGTCGCCCACGGCCCGCAGGACCTCTTCACCCAGGCGCCGGCGCTGATCTGGCTGCTGCCGGGGTTCGCGCTGCTCGGCACCCTGGCCTTCGCCGCGATGATGGCAGCCAGCCGGCTGCTGCCGCTCGGGCTGTTCGGCATCCTGAGCTACAGCGAGCCGGTGCTGCTGTTCGCGGTATCGCTGGCGCTGCTCGGCGAACCCTTCGACCAGGCGAAGCTGTGGACCTACCTGCCGATCTGGCTGGCCGTGCTGCTGAGCGCCGCCGACAGCGCGCGGGTGTTGCGCAGGCAGGCCCGGCTCAACCGCGCGTAGGCGGGCCGCTCGCCGAAGAAAAGCGGCCTTTTGCCGCGACAACCGTTAGGCTATGCGCCTGATTTTCCGTTTTTTTCGAGGTTACGCCCCGTGTTCTCCCAATTCGCCCTGCATGAACGCCTGCTCAAAGCCGTCGCCGAGCTGAAATTCGTCGAGCCGACGCCGGTCCAGGTGGCGGCCATTCCGCCGGCCCTGGAAGGACGCGACCTGCGGGTGACGGCGCAGACCGGCAGCGGCAAGACCGCGGCGTTCGTGCTGCCGATGCTCAACCGTCTGATCGGCGACGCGCAGCCACGCGTGCGCATCCGTGCGCTGATCCTGCTGCCGACCCGCGAGCTGGCGCAGCAGACGCTGAAGGAAGTGGAGCGTTTCTCGCAGTTCACCTTCATCAAGTCCGGGCTGGTCACCGGCGGGGAAGACTTCAAGTACCAGGCGGCGATGCTGCGCAAGGTGCCGGACGTGCTGATCGGTACGCCGGGGCGGCTGATCGAGCAACTCAACGCCGGCAACCTCGATCTGAAGGAGGTCGAACTGCTGGTCCTCGACGAAGCCGACCGCATGCTCGACATGGGCTTCTCCGACGACGTCCAGCGCCTGGCCAACGAATGCGCGAACCGCGCGCAGACCCTGCTGTTCTCTGCCACCAGCGGCGGCAACGGCCTGCGCGAGATGGTCGCCGCAGTGTTGCGCGATCCGCAGCACCTGCGCCTGAACAGCGTCAGCGAACTCAACGAGGGCACTCGCCAGCAGATCATCACGGCCGACGATCCGGCTCACAAGGAGCGCCTGGTGCACTGGCTGCTGGCCAACGAGACGTACCAGAAGGCGATCATCTTCACCAACACCCGCGCCCAGGCCGACCGTCTCTACGGGCGCCTGGTGGCCAGTGACCACAAGGTCTTCGTGCTGCACGGCGAGAAGGACCAGAAGGACCGCAAGCTGGCCATCGACCGCCTGAAGCAGGGCGGCGTGAAGATCCTCGTCGCCACCGATGTCGCCGCGCGTGGGCTCGACGTGGAGGGCCTGGACCTGGTGATCAACTTCGACATGCCGCGTTCCGGCGACGAGTACGTGCACCGCATCGGCCGCACCGGTCGCGCCGGCAACGACGGCCTGGCGATTTCGCTGATCTGCCACAACGACTGGAACCTGATGTCCAGCGTCGAGCGCTACCTCAAGCAGCGCTTCGAACGTCGTGTGATCAAGGAACTGAAGGGCGTCTACCAGGGACCGAAGAAGGTCAAGGCGTCCGGCAAGGCGGTCGGCGTGAAGAAGAAAAAGACCGACGACAAGAAGGGCGCGGCCAAGGCTCCGGCGAAACGCAAGCCAGCGGCCAAGCGCCCGGCGGCATCAACGCTGGTCAGCCAGGACGGCCTGGCGCCGCTGAAAAAGCGCAAGCCGACAGAAGAGTAAGCGGGGCGGGAGTTGCGCGATCGCAGCGCCGCAACGGCGCTGCGTGATCGGGAGGGGCCTTGTGCACGCAAGGCGGTGTCGCGGCGTTATTCGGTCTTGCGGTCCGCTTCGTCGAACTCTTTCAGGCGACGGTCATAGGTCGCGCACTCGTCGGGCATGCCGTCGGTGGTGTTCTTGAGTTTCATCGCTTTCAGCTCGTCGTTGATCTCCTTGGCTTTCTGCGGATTGCTCTCGGTAATTGCGCTGACCTTCTGTGCCAGTTGTTCGGCCTTCGCAGTCGCCTGCTCGGGTGTGCACTCGGCGAAGATCGGCGTCGCGGCGAACAGGGCCGCGCTGGCGGTCAGGCAAATCAGGCTTTTCATGGGCAACTCCTTTTCGGTCTGGTCCCGAAAAATGGATCGCCGCCGCTCGGGTAAAGTTCAGCGCACCCGATCCCTGCTTTGCACCGCCAGGTCCAGCGCCTTCTGCATGTCCAGCCGGGCGGAGCGACCGACGTCCTTGTTGCGCAGCTCGTAGTTGCGCTCCGAGGGCAGGATCGGCGCGGTCAGGTCGTCCGCGTCCATGGGCTCGAAATCGTAGTTTCCGCCGATGGTCATGGCGCTGCGCCGCAGCAGCATGCGCAGTTGCGCGGGCGTCAGGCTCGGGTTCAGCGAGAGCATCGCGGCGACCACGCCGCTGACCATCGGCGTGGCGTAGGAGGTGCCGCAATGCACCTCGCCGACTTCGTCCGCACGCAGGGTCGAGGCGTGGGTGCAGGCCGCGGCGGTGATGTCCACGCGCATGTCGACGTTCGACGAGGCGCGCTTGACCACGTAGGCCGGATCGTCGACCGCCACGTCGTCGCGTTCGCTGCGCTGGTGGCCGCCGATCACCAGCAACTGGTCGGTGACGAACGAGGAGGGCAGCCGGTATTCGTCGGTGCTGGAGAACGACGAGCCGTTGCCGGCCGAGTTCACCACTACCACGTCGGGATGCTCCTTGCGCAGCCAGAGGAAGAACTCCTCGAGCAGTTCCTCGTAGCCGCCCATGGCGAGACCGGAGCGGATCAGCGAGTCCACCTCGTCGCCGTCGACGTTCTTCGCGCCTACCCGGTGGATGCCCCAGCTCCAGTTGATCACCCGCGCGCCGTCCTCGACCAGGTTCACCGAGGCGGCGACGTTGGCGGTGATGCCGGCGTCCGAGTTGCGCTCGACGATCACCTCGAAGCCTCGGCTGGCGCCGTCAAGGCCGCTGAGAAAGCCGGTGTTGCCGCCCTGGTTCCAGCTGGCCGCGAGAATCCCGGCGACGGTGCTGCCGTGGCCGTCGGGCTTGTCGGCGTCGCGGGCGTACAGGCAGGTGCGCCGCTGCGGGTCGCAGGGGGCGAGGTATGAGGAAAAGTCGGCGGCGTCGAAATCCACGTCGCGTTCGATGATGCCGATGCGGATCGGTGTCGCCTGGATCGGCGCCTGTTTCGCCGGAACGCGGCGCTGGTAGTAATTCACCGCGTCGAGGAAACGGTTGGCGGCCCATTCGTCCTTGTCCGGCTTCTGCTCGATGGCTGCGCCAGCCTCGCTGGACTCTGCGGCGGATTCCTCCACCACCACCGCGTCGACGCTGACCTCGCTGCCCAGGCGCAGGACGAGGGCGTCGCGCTGCACCAGGTCGGCGGCCGGCAGGCGCAACTGGTAGGTATTCAGGGGCGCGATGGCACCCACCACCTTGGCGCCGTACTTCTGCGCCAGGCGTTCGGCTTCCTTACGCCCGTCGAAGCGCTCCTCGATGATCAGGCTGACGAGGTCGACGTAGGTGGTCAGGCCGTCCATGTTCTTCGCCACTTCCTCCGGCCTGGCCGCCAGTACGTGGCTGCCGGCCATGCTCAGCCATACCGGATTGCTGCGCCGGTCGCCCTGTTCGATCCACAGCGGCGCGCTGGGGCGGGCGTCCAGGTCCAGGCGCAGGCGATCTCCGTCGCGGCGCAGTGCGGAGGCGGGCAGTGCCTTGCCGCCGAGCAACACCTTCACCTCGCCAGCCGCCAGGCCGCGGGTGCCGGCGCAGAACACCTGGCGCTCGCTCAGCAGGTCCTCGCAACGTTGCAGCCGCTCGATGCGCAGCGGTTCGTCGGCCTGGGCGAGGGCGGACAGCATGAGCAGCGGAAGCAGGGGGCGCAGCATCGAAAACTCCATGATCGAAGGCGCGCCGGGAACGGAGGGCAGGGCTGCAGGCGGCGCGAACCCTAGCCTCTGACCGGTGCGCTGCGACCATTGTTCCGGGGTGCGCCGCGAACCATCGGCCGTGGGTGCGAGTCGGAATTAGGTAATGAACCCGATGGCACATCCGCCAAGAGAGGTGGCTATGAGTTACAACTGGGACCTGATCGAACGGCTGCTGCTGGAGGTGCAGGACTCCTCCGGGAAGAACTTCGCGCCCCGCGTCTACGCCGAAGAACTGGCCGGCGAGAAGGCCAATCAGGGCGAAACGGTGGGCAATGTCGACTCGCTGAAGAAGGAAGCGGGCGACCTCGAAGGCGTACTGCTGCAGGGCGGTTTCATCGAACCGCGTCCGGAAGAGCTGGGCGGCAACGGGGTGAATTTCATCCTCACCGAGCGCGGCATGCGACTGCTGGATCTGCTCGACAGCGATGGCCCGGACCCGCAGGGCGCACGCAGCCAACTCGACGCCAAGGGCGAAGCGGCGCTGGTGCCGGAAGTCTTCGACAGCCTCGCGGCCTGATAACCACAGCCTCGCAGGGTGCCGTCACGCACCCTGCGTCTCCACCGCCGTGCCTCAGTCGCGCTGCAGGTAATGCACGCTGAACAGCTCGCGCGGGTCGGTCCACATTGCCACCGCCTTGAATCCGGCACTGCCCGCCAGGTCGCGGAAGCTGGCCGGGGTGTACTTGTAGGAATTCTCGGTGTGCAGGCTCTCGCCACGCTCGAAGTGGAAGCGCCGGCCTTCGATGGTGACGTCCTGCGCCTGCGGGCTGATCAGGTGCATCTCGATGCGTGATTCCGCTTCGTTGAAGAACGCGTGGTGGATGAAGCGATCCGGATCGATGTCGCTGTCCAGCTCCTGGCGGATGCGCTGCAGCAGGTTCAGGTTGAAGGCGGCGGTCACGCCCGCTTCGTCGTTGTAGGCCGCCTCCAGCAGGTCCTTGTCCTTCACCAGGTCGACGCCCACCAGCAGGCCGCCTTGCGCGGGGAGCAGCTCATGCAGGTTGCGCAGGAAGGCGAGGGCTTGCTCGGGGCTGAAATTGCCGATGCTCGAGCCGGGAAAGAACGCCAGCGGATGCGCGCCGTCGAAGCCTTCGGGCAGGGTCATCGGCAGCGAGAAGTCGGCGCAGGAGGCGTGCACTTCCAGCCAGGGGTAATCCGCCGCCAGCCGGCGCGTGCTGGAGAGCAGGAAATCCTCGGAAATGTCGATGCCCAGGTAGCTGGCCGGGTGCATCGCCTCGAGCAGCAGGCGCACCTTGCGGCTGGCGCCGCTGCCCAGCTCGACCAGGTTGGCGTCCTGGCCGGCGATTTCGGCGATGTCGTTGGCCGCGCGGCTGAGAATCAGCTCCTCGGTGCGGGTCGGGTAGTACTCCGGCTGCTTGCAGATCTGCTCGAAGAGCTCGGAGCCGCGGCGGTCGTAGAAGAACTTCGGCGATATCTGCTTGGTTTTCGCTGCAAAGCCGGCCAGGGCTTCGTCGCGCAGCGAAGCACCGGCCTCGCACTGTCGTTGATCGTGGAAGCGAACGGCGAGAGCCATGCTCAAATCTCCTTGGCCAGGCGGAAGCCGGCGAATTGCCAGCGCATGTGGGGGTAGAAGAAATTGCGGTAGGTGGCACGCACGTGGCCGGGCGGGGTCGCGCAGCAGCCGCCGCGCAGCACCATCTGGCCGGACATGAACTTGCCGTTGTATTCGCCCAGGCTGCCCTCCAGCGGGCGGAAGCCGGGATACGGGCGGAAGGCACTGGCGGTCCATTCCCAGACGTCGCCGAACAACTGCCGCGGACCCTCGCCGCAAAGGTCGGCCACCGGTTGCAGGTGATCGCTGTCGAGGAAGTTGCCGCGCACCGGCTGCTCGGCGGCGGCGATCTCCCACTCCGCTTCGCTGGGCAGGCGCGCGCCGGCCCAACGCGCGTAGGCGTCGGCCTCGAAGAAGCTGACGTGGCAGACCGGTGCGTGAAGGTCCAGCGGGCGCAGCCCGCCGAGAGTCATCTCGTGCCAGGTGTCCTCGTGGCGCAGCCAGTACAGCGGCGCGTTCCAGCCGGCCTGCTTGACCTGCGCCCAGCCGTCGGAGAGCCACAAGTCCGAGCGCGAGTAACCGCCGTCGAGCATGAAGGCCAGGTAGTCGGCGTTGCTCACCGGGCGGCTGGCGAGGCTGAAGTCCTCGAGGAACTGGCGATGGCGCGGCAGCTCGCAGTCGAAGGCGAAGGATTCGCCGCCGGGATGGCCGATCTGCCGCAGGCCGCCGGGATAGTCGTGCCAGCGCTGCACCGAGCCTGCCGTGGCGCCGGGCGCCGGGCGCAGATCGCTGCGGTAGACCGGGTGCAGCGGGTTCTGCGCGAGGATGTGCTTGATGTCCATCAGCAGCAGCTCCTGGTGCTGCTGCTCGTGCTGCAGGCCCAGCTCGACGCGCCGGGCGATCTCCGCGGCGAACTCCGCCGGCGGGTTGCTCAGCAGCTCGCCCATGCACTGATCGACATGCTGGCGGAAGCGATAGACGTCGGCGACGCCCGGCCGCGAGATCAGCCCGCGGCTGGCGCGCGGGAACGGCGTGCCATGGGTTTCGTAATAGGAGTTGAACAGGTGGTCGTAGGCGGCGTCCGGCGAGCGGTAGCCCTTCAGGTAGGGCTTGAGCAGGAATGCCTCGAAGAACCAGCTGATATGCGCCAGGTGCCATTTGGGCGGGCTGACGTCGGGCATGCTCTGGATGACATGGTCTTCGACCTGCAAGGGCGCGCAGATCGATTCGCTGAGGGTGCGGACCTGCCGGAAGCAGGCGAGCAGGTCATCGAAACGGATGGGTAGGGCGGCAATCGGTCGAGCCAGGTTGCTCATGCTGGTCCCTCCAGGGAGCGTTCGGCCGACGCTCGAATCGCGTGGGGCCTCTTGAACCGACCGGTTGGCATAACGAAAGTTTCAGCGGTTATTAGGCCGACGCGCACGCCGGGTGGGCTTTCCGATGGCCGTCGAACTCCCGGGTCGCCGGGCGGCTCTGAGCTTCATCAGCCGGGCGGTTATCGCGTCGGTCCGCCAGCGGGAGTTCGCGATGACGTCAGCCCTGCCCAGCCCCCAGGCCCCACACGCCGAGCGCGTCTACGAGACCGATCTGCCGGCGCGGCTGGACCGCCTGCCCTGGGGGCGCTTCCACACCCTGCTGGTGATCGCGCTGGGTATCACCTGGCTGCTCGACGGCCTGGAGGTGACACTCGCCGGCTCCGTTGCCGGCGCCCTGAAGGACAGCCCGGCGCTGCGCCTGAGCAATGCCGACATCGGCCTCGCCGGCGGCGCCTACATCGCCGGCGCGGTGATCGGTGCGCTGTTCTTCGGCTGGCTCGCCGACCGCCTGGGTCGCCGCAAGCTGTTCTTCATCACCCTGATCGTCTACGTCGGCGCGACCGCGGCGACGGCATTTTCCTGGAGCCTCTGGAGCTTCCTGGCGTTTCGCTTCCTCACCGGCGCCGGCATCGGCGGCGAATACTCGGCGATCAACTCGACGATCCAGGAGTTCACCCCGGCGCGCTTTCGCGGCTGGGTCGACCTGGCGATCAACGGCACCTTCTGGATCGGCGCCGCGCTGGGCGCGATGGCCTCGGTGCTGCTGCTCGATGCTAGCGTGGCCGGCGGCGACCTCGGCTGGCGGCTGTGCTTTGGCCTCGGTGCCGCGCTGGGCTTGCTGATCCTGCTGATGCGCCTGTGGCTGCCGGAAAGCCCGCGCTGGCTGCTGATCCACAACCAGCCGGACGAAGCCACGCGGATCGTCGAGAGCATCGAGCAGCGCTTTCGCCAGCACGGCCACCGGCTGGCTCCGGTGCCACCGGAGCAGCGCCTGCGCCTGCGGGGCCGCGATCACACGCCGCTGAGCGAAGTGGTGCATACGCTGTTTTCCCGCCATCGCCGACGCGCGCTGGTGGGCATGACGCTGCTGACCTCGCAGGCGTTCTTCTACAACGCGATCTTCTTCACCTACGCGCTGGTGCTCAGCGATTTCTACGGCGTGCCCAGCGAGCGGGTGGGCTGGTACATCCTGCCGTTCGCCCTGGGCAACTTCTGCGGGCCGCTGCTGCTCGGCCGGCTGTTCGACGTAATCGGCCGGCGCACCATGATCAGTTCCACCTACATCCTTTCCGGCGTCCTGCTGCTGATCAGCGGCTGGCTGTTTCGCCAGGGCCTGTTGGACGCCACGCAGCAGACCATCGCCTGGATGGTGATCTTCTTCTTCGCCTCGGCGGCGGCCAGCTCGGCGTATCTCACGGTGGCGGAAACCTTTCCGCTGGAAATCCGTGCCCTGGCCATCGCCGTGTTCTACGCCTTCGGCACCGGCCTGGGCGGCATCGTCGGCCCGCTGCTGTTCGGCCAACTGATCGAAAGCGCCAGCCGCGAGAACGTCTTCATCGGCTACGCCATCGGCGCGCTGCTGATGCTGGCGGGCGGCGTGGTCCAGGCGGTGTGGGGCGTGGCGGCGGAGCGCAAATCGCTGGAAAGCGTCGCGGCGCCTTTGTCGCAGGTGTGAGGGGGACTGTGCTTCGGCGGGATGCCGCCTGGTGGGTTACGCGGCGGTAGGGATTGGCGGTGTTGCAGATATCGAGCGGGGCCGCTAACCCACCCTACGGTCGGGTTCGGCGTTTCGGGGGGCAATGTTTCGTAGGGTGGGTAAAGTCGCGACTCGATGGGTTCGGGCAGCGACGAAGTCCTCGCGGCGTAACCCAACGGGCGGTGTTTCGCCGGACTGCGATTGGTGGGTTACGCGGCAATGGGCATTGGCGGTGATGCCGGTATCGAGCGGGGCCGCTAACCCACCCTACGGTTAGGGGTTCGTGGGGGGCCGCGACTCATGAGATTCGGTTCGTTCAACGAGCTCGCGCGGCGTTACCCACCGGGCGTTGCATCGGAAGGGCCCGACCAATGAGCCTCAATAGTTCGGCGGGGTTTCCGGGATGGCGCTGTCGTCGGTGATGAAGGGCATCTGCCAGTCTTCCAGCTCGACGCCTTTCTTCTTCAGGTCCTGGCGCGCCTGCATGAATACGCCGGCGAGGCGGATCGGGTCGGAATACTGGGTGCGCGGCACGTGCGGCACGCCGAGCAGTTCGCTGCCGCCTTCGCTCATCACGGTGAAGCCGAAGCTGTCGTCCTCGGTATTTACGCTGGTCACGCAGCCGAGCGGCAGGAACGCCTCGGTCGCGAGTTTCATGGCGTTGTCGATTTCCACGGGAGTAGTGGTCATGGCGGCCTCCAGGTTGCGGCAAGAGTAGGGTAGAAACCTGCGCCTGCCGAAGGGTTCCGCAGCGCCGACGGAGCGTCGTCAACCGACGAAGCGTTCCGCGCAGCGCTTGCGACTGGCCCGGTGCGCCACCATATTCGTCGGATGAACGAGCATTCCCCGATCGAGGCGTTGGCCGGTTTCCATCCCGCGGTGGCGGCCTGGTTCCAGCGCCGGTTTCCCGCGCCCACACCGGCGCAGCACGCGGCCTGGCCGCTGATCCGTGGCGGGCAGTCGACGCTGGTGGCGGCGCCCACCGGTTCGGGCAAGACCCTGACGGCGTTCCTCGCCGCCCTGGATGAACTGGTCCAAGAAGCGCTGGCCAACGGCGGGCACCTGCCCGACGAAACCCGCGTGGTCTACGTGTCGCCGCTCAAGGCGCTGTCCAACGACATCCGCATCAACCTGGAAACGCCACTGGCCGGGATTGCCGCCGAGCTGGCCGCCCTCGGTCTACCGGACGTGGATATCCGCACCGCGGTGCGCACCGGCGACACCCCGCAGGCCGAGCGCACTGCCATGCGCAAGCGCGCGCCGCATATCCTGGTGACGACGCCGGAGTCCTTCTACGTGCTGCTGGGCTCGGAATCCGGGCGGCGGATGCTCGCGAGTACGCGCAGCGTGATCGTCGACGAGATCCACGCCATCGCCGACGGCAAGCGTGGCAGCCACCTGACGCTGTCCCTAGAGCGCCTCGAGGCGCTCTGCCAGCGGCCGCTGGTGCGGGTCGGTCTGTCGGCCACGCAAAAGCCCATCGAGGCCGTGGCGCGTTTTCTCGCCGGTCGCCAGTCAGCCGAGCCTGCGTCCGCGGAGGCGGGCGCGCCGCGACCCTGCGCCATCGTCGATATCGGCCACGACCGGCCCCGCGATCTGGCCATCGAAGTCCCGCCGGTGCCGCTCGAGGCGGTGATGAGCAACGACGTCTGGGAAGGCGTCTACGACCGCCTGGCCGCGCTGGTGGAGCAGCACCGCACCACGCTGGTGTTCGTCAACACGCGGCGGATGGCCGAGCGCGCCGCCCGCCACCTGACCCAGCGCCTGGGCAACGCCGCGGTCGCCGCGCACCACGGCAGCCTGGCGAAGGAGGCGCGGCTGGACGCCGAGCAGCGTCTCAAGCGTGGCGAACTGCGCGTGCTGATCGCCACCGCGTCGCTGGAGCTGGGTATCGACATCGGCGAGGTGGAGCTGGTCTGCCAGCTCGGCTCGCCGCGCTCGATTTCCTCCTTCCTGCAGCGCGTCGGGCGTTCCGGCCACCATGTCGGCGGCACGCCCAAGGGCCGGCTGTTTCCCAATTCCCGCGACGACCTGATCGAGTGCGCCGCGCTGCTGGACTGCGTGCGCCGCGGCGAACTGGATACGCTGGTGATCCCGCGGGCGCCCCTCGATGTGCTGGCGCAGCAGATCGTCGCCGAGGTCGGCAGCCAGGAGTGGCAGGAGGACGCGCTGTTCGCCCTGATCCGCCGAGCCGAACCCTACGCCGGGCTGGACTGGGCGCATTACCAGTCGGTGCTGGCGATGCTCGCCGAGGGCTACACCAGCCGCCACGGCGCGCGGGGCGCCTACCTGCACCGCGACGCGGTGAGCCGGACCCTGCGCGGGCGGCGCGGCGGCAAGCTCACCGCGGTGACGTCCGGCGGGACCATTCCGGACAACGCCGACTATGGCGTGCTGCTGGAACCGGCCGGGCTGAACATCGGTACGGTGAACGAGGATTTCGCGGTGGAAAGCCATGCCGGGGACATCTTCCAGCTGGGCAACGCCTCCTACCGGATCATTCGCATCGAGCCGGGAAGGGTGCGTGTCGAGGATGCCCAGGGTCAGCCGCCGAACATCCCGTTCTGGCTGGGCGAGGCGCCGGGGCGCAGCGACGAACTGTCGGCCGGCGTGGCGCGCCTGCGCGAGGAAATCGACCGTCGCCTGGCCCTTGCCGAAGCCTCACGCAGCCTGCCTGGTGACGATCAGGAGCCCTCGCGCCTGACGCTGGCCCTCGACTGGCTGATCGACGAACTCGGCCTGCCGGAGCCGGCGGCGCGGCAGATCGTCGAGTACCTGGCCCGCGCGCGCTCCGCGCTGGGTACGCTGCCGAGCCAGCGCACGCTGGTGATGGAGCGCTTCTTCGACGAATCCGGCGGCACTCAGCTGGTCATCCATTCGCCTTACGGCAGCCGCCTCAACCGCGCCTGGGGCCTGGCGCTGCGCAAGCGCTTCTGTCGCACCTTCAACTTCGAGCTGCAGGCGGCGGCCACCGAAGACGCCATCGTGCTCTCGCTGTCCACCAGTCACAGCTTTCCGCTGGACGAGGTGTGGCGCTATCTGCATTCCAATTCCGCCGAGCACGTCTTGATCCAGGCGCTGCTCGACGCTCCGCTGTTCGGCGTGCGCTGGCGCTGGAACGCCACCACCGCGCTGGCGCTGCCGCGCATGGCCGGGGGGCGCAAGGTCGCACCGCAGTTGCAGCGGATGAGGAGCGAGGACCTGCTGGCGACGGTGTTCCCCGATCAGGTCGCCTGCCTGGAGAACATCGTCGGCGAGCGCGAGGTGCCGGAGCACCCGCTGGTCGAGCAGACCCTCGACGACTGTCTGCACGAAGCGATGGACGCGGACGCCTGGTTGGCGTTGCTGCGGCGCATGGAGAGCGGAGAGGTGCGGTTGCTCGCCCGCGATCTGCCGGCGCCGTCGCCGCTGGCGATGGAGACCCTCGGCGCGCGGCCGTATGCCTTTCTCGACGACGCGCCGCTGGAGGAGCGTCGTACCCAGGCCGTGCTCAATCGGCGCTGGACGGACCCCGAATCCAGCGATGACCTCGGCGCGCTGGATATCGGCGCCATTCAGGCGGTGAGCGAGGAGGCTTGGCCGCAGGCGCGCAACACCGACGAGATGCACGAGGCGCTGATGGGCCTGGCCTGCATCGGCGACGCCGAAGCGCAGCGCGACGAACGCTGGCCGGTGCTGCTCGCCGAACTTGCCCGCGCCGGCCGCGCCGCGCGGATACCGGTGACGCGCGGCGACGGGCTGTGGTTGCCGGTGGAGCGGCTGGCGCTGTTCCGCATCCTGTATCCCACCGCGTTGCCCGAGCCGCCGCTGCAGGTGCTGCCCGGCTTCGAGGAGGACGGCAGCGAAGAGGACGCGCTGCTCGAGGTGGTGCGCGCGCGCCTGACCGGTTTCGGCCCGTTGCCGCTGGACCGCATCGCCCGCGGCCTGGCGCAGCCGGCCTCCGCCGTGGCGCTGGCGCTGACCCGCCTGGAGGCCGAAGGCTACGTGCTGCGCGGGCGCTTCACGCCGGGTGCGCCGGACGAAGAGTGGTGCGAGCGGCACCTGCTGGCGCGCATCCATCGCTACACGGTGAAACGGCTGCGCCGGGAGATCGAGCCGGTCGAACTCAGCGATTTCATGCGCTTCCTGTTCGACTGGCAGCATGTTTCGGCGGACACCCGCACGCGTGGCGCCGAGGCTCTGGGCGGAGTGATCAGCCAGCTGGAAGGCTTCCAGGCCGCCGCCGCTGCCTGGGAGGGCGAGCTGTTGCCGGCACGTGTGCGCGACTACGGCATCAACTGGCTCGACGACCTCTGTCGCTCCGGGCGCATCGTCTGGACCCGTCTTGCCGGCCGCCTGCGCGCCAGTGGCGGGCCGGTTCGCGGCACGCCCATCGTGCTGCTGCCGCGCCGTCACCTGGCCGAGTGGAACGCGCTGGCGATGGACGCCCCGGAGCCCGAGTTGTCCTCCCGCGCCGTACTGGTTCGCGATGCGCTGGCGAGGCACGGCGCGCTGTTCTTCGACGAGCTGATGGACGACGTGCGCCTGCTGCGCACCGAGCTGGAAAATGCCCTCGGCGAGCTGGTCGCGGTCGGCCTGGTGAATGCCGACAGCTTCGCCGGGCTGCGTGCGCTGCTGATGCCGGCGGCGAAGCGTCAGCCACGCGCCGGCCGGCGCGGGCGCGGTGGGTCGCTGATCGGCGGCATGGCGGATGCTGGGCGCTGGTCATTGGTGCGCCGCCCGCCGGGAGCGGACGTTGCGCAAAGCACCGCGAAGCGCCGTCCGCGGACCGATCCCCAGGCGCTGGAACACATCGCCATGACGCTCCTGCGCCGCTATGGCGTGGTGTTCTGGCGCTTGCTCGACCGCGAAGCGGACTGGTTGCCGCCGTGGCGCGAGTTGCTGAGGGTCTATCATCGGCTGGAGGCGCGCGGCGACATCCGCGGCGGGCGCTTCGTCGCGGGGCTGGCCGGCGAGCAGTTCGCCCTGCCGGAAGCGGTGGGGCTGCTGCGCGAGGTACGCAAGCGCCCGCGTGATGGCAGCCTGATCAGCGTATCCGCCAGCGATCCGTTGAATCTGCTGGGTAGCCTGTTACCGGGTGCCAAAATACCGGCTGTTGCCGGCAATCGCGTCTTGTATCAGGATGGCGCCCCCGCCGGCGCACTGCTTGCCGGAAAACCTGTATTCTGGGTTGAACTCGACGCAGGGAATGCGCAGCAGCTTCGCCGCTGTCTGATCCACGGCTGATCGAACACTCCGGGCGTTCACTTTCCCGGCTCCTGCTGCACTGCTTTGCCTGGCACTCGAGGGATATGCCCGAAACAACCGAATCCGACCTGCGCATTCCTTCCGCGCTGACCGCCTTGCGACTGGCCACACAGGCCGAGCACAGCGCGCTGGACCAGAACCTTCCGCTGCAGCGTGACGATTTCGCTCACGCCGACTACCTGAACTACATCTCCCGCGTCTCCGGTTGGCTGAAGCCGCTGGAAGCGACGCTGTGGGCGTCGCCGTGGCCAGCGCTGGCGGATGCCGGGCAGCGCGCCGGCAAGCTCGCCTGGATCGAAGCGGACCTGCTCGAGGGCGGCTGGAGCCGCGCGCAGGTCGATGCCATTCCGGTCTGTCCGTATGTGCCGCAGGCCAGCGACGACGCCCGTCGTTTCGGCATCGCCTATGTGCTCGAGGGTTCGACGCTCGGCTCGAGCTTCCTCTTCCGTCGCCTGCAACCGCGTCTGGCGCCGCTGCCGCTGCACTGGCTGCTCGGCTACGGAGCCGCCACCGGGCCGTTGTGGAAATCCTTCATTCGCCGCCTCGAGGAGCAACTGAGCGAAGCGGCGCAGATCGAGGCCGCGTCCGCCGCCGCCCGTGAGGCCTTCGAGTCGTTCAGCCGCTGGGTCGTGCGGGGGGAATCCGCATGAGCCAAACGGTGACGCTGGCCACCTGCGAAGACGAGCCGATCCACATTCCCGCGGCGATCCAGCCGCACGGCGCGCTGATCGCCTTCGACCGCCAGGGGCTGGTGCTCAGCGCCAGCGAGAACACCCAGGCGATGCTTGGCCTGAAGGTGCTTCCCGACCAGCCGCTGTGGCAGGTCGGCCTGCCGCGCGCGGTACGGGAGATGCTCGAATGCGGCCTGCGCAGCGACGAGCCGTGGATGGACGTGCTGGAGGCAAGCTTCGGCGACGCGCTTTTCGACGTCATCGCGCATGCCCACAAGGGCATCCTCTACCTGGAGTTCGAGCGCCGCGAGGCCGCCCTGATCAGCCTGTCGCTGGGCACCCACAACATCTACCGGCTGGTCAGCCAGCTGCAGCACCAGCAGGACATCCAGGTCATGCTGGAGAGCCTGGTCGCGAGCATCCGCGAGTTCTCCGGCTACGACCGGGTAATGGCGTACCGCTTCAAGCCGGACCTTTCCGGCGAAGTGGTGGCCGAGGCGCGGCGCAAGGACCTGGTCAGCTATGTCGGGCAGCATTACCCGGCGTCGGACATCCCCGCCCAGGCGCGCCGGCTGTTCATCGAGAACCCGACGCGGATGATCGCCGACATCGCCTACGCGCCGGTCAGGTTGACGCCGTCGACCTGTCCGGACGGGACCCCGTTCGACCTGAGCTACAGCCACCTGCGCAGCGTGTCGCCGATTCACTGCGAATACCTGAGCAACATGGGCGTGTTCGCCTCGATGAGCATTTCCATCGTGGTCGGCGACCAGCTGTGGGGTATGTTCGCCTGCCACCACATGGCGCCCAAGGTCCTGCCGTATCCGACCCGGCTGGCGTTCCAGGTGCTCTCGCAAGTGTGCAGCGCCGCGGTGGCGCGCCTGGAGATGCAGGTCGCAGCCGAACGCGTGCGCAAGGCCGCCTACCTGCAGTTGCAGCTGGCCAAGCAGGCGCGCGATTCCGACGACCTGATCGCTGCGCTGACCAAGGGGACGGCTCATATCCGCCAGTTGTTCGACTGTTCCGACGTGGTGGTGATGCTCGGCGGACGCGTGGAGGCGGGCGACAATCCCGAGCTGGCCGGTTTCGCCGTGCGTATCGTCGCCTCGCTGGAAGCCGATCCCGAACTCGATCTTTACCAGACCTCGCGCTTCGAGGAGCCCTTCACCGATTCGCGCGGCGTCACTTTCTGCGGTGTGCTGGCGCTGCGCTTTCACCGCCAGGAATCCGGCTGGCTGGTCTGGCTGCGCCAGCCGCAGTCGCAGACCATCACCTGGGCCGGCAAGCCGGAGAAGATCGAGCGTGTCGGACCTTCGGGTTCGCGCCTGACCCCGCGCGGGTCCTTCGAGGCCTGGGAAGAAGTGGTGCGCGACCGCGCCGTTGGCTGGTCGGCGGCCGAGCTCGCGATCGCCGAGAAGCTGCGCGGCGAACTGGTGGAGATCTGCCTGAACCGCGCAGCGGAAATCGACCACATGCGCCAGCGCCTGATCGCCGTGCTCGGCCATGACCTGCGCAATCCGCTGCAGTCGATTTCCATGGCCGCTTCCATGATGTCGTCCAGCGATACCCGCAGCGCCGAGCTGCGCAAGCACATCACCTATTCCAGTGGGCGCATGGAGCGGCTGATCAGCCAGATTCTCGAGATGAGCCGCCTGCAGGCCGGCCTCGGGTTGGCGATGCGCATGCAGGAGGTGGATCTCTCGGCGCTGGTCGCCGATTCGGTCAGGGAGATGCTCATGGCGTTTCCGGGAATGCCGCTGGACAGCGTCATCGAGGCCGATCTGCGCGCTGTGATCGACCCGGACCGCTACGCACAGGTGGTCTCAAACCTGCTCAGCAACGCGCGCCACCACGGCAGGCAGGGCCGTCTGGTGCAACTGACGCTGAGGCGCGAAGGGCAGGAGCTGGAGCTGACGGTGCGCAACGAAGCCGAGCCGATCGCGCTGGATGACCTGTCGCAGCTGTTCAGCCCGTTCAAGAACGCGTCGGGCTCGTTGCACAACAAGGGCGGACTGGGCATCGGACTGTATATCAGCCAGGCCATCGTCCAGGCTCACCAGGGCAGCATCGACGTGCAGTATCAAGATGGCGTGATCGCCTTCCGGGTGCGGTTGCCTGGCTGAAGTGGCTCCGTGGGACCTCTGAAACGGGAAAAGCCGGCTCTTAGCCGGCTTTTCTCTGCATCGCACGAGCGGATCAGGCGTCTTCGTTGGCCATTTCCGCGTCGTGGGCAATCAGGGCGACCAGTGCGGTCTGCTGGCGTCCGGACAACTGGCGGAAGCGCTGTAGCAGTTCACGTTCGTGCAGGGAGAGCTCGGGGCTGTCCAGGCGCATGGTCAGATCATCGCTCAGCGCGCCTTCCTGGATCAGGCTCTGCTCAAGACGGGCGATGATCTCGGAATTCATACTGCGATGATGGTTTCGTGCTACGTCGGCGATGCGCTCACGCATTCCGTCCGGAAGTCGGACGACAAATTTGTCAGCTGTACGACTGGAATAAATAGCCTGTTTCATAGGGCGCATACATTAGAGACCGGTTAGTTCAAGAGGGCAGTACTGGCACAATGGGCAGGAGTATCCACCGGTTGGACCTCCGTAATTGCGAGTCGTTCAACCATCGCATCAGTGTACTGCATACCGACGAAGCCATGCATAACGTTTCGTTGACGCCAATTATGCGTCATTTATTTATAATGTACAGGCTTTTTGCCAGCACATCATGCAAATTGCACGTGTGCTTTGTTAGACAACCCTACCACCGCTATCGATCCGCTCATTCAGCTGCGATGAAGGTGCGCGGGTTATATTCATTGGATTGATCTAAAGTCCGGAGAATTCGATGGCAGGCAGGCTGATTTATCTGATGGGTCCGTCCGGTTCCGGAAAGGACAGCCTGCTCGATGCCATCCGCCAGCCGTGGCAGGAAAGTGGCGGGCGGATTGCGCGGCGAGTCATCACCCGTTCCGCCGAAGCGGTCGGCGAGGACGCGCATGCGGTCACCCCGGAGCGCTTCGCCCAACTCGAAGCGCAGGGTGCGTTCGCGATGTGCTGGCGAGCCAACGGCCTGGCCTATGGCATTCCGCGTGAGATCGACGAATGGCTGGCGGCCGGTCAGGACGTCCTGGTCAACGGCTCGCGCGGTTATTTGCCTGACGCCCGACGGCGCTACCCGGCGATGCTGGCGATCCTGCTCAGCGTCCGTCCCGAGGTCCTGCGCCAGCGCCTGGTGGCGCGCGGACGCGAGAACTCCGTAGAAATCGAGCAGCGCCTGGCCCGCAGCCTGGCGCTGCAGTCCGGCAGCGAAGAGCAGGGCGTGCTGCAACTCGACAATTCGGGCGCCCTGGCCCAGACCCTGGAAGCGCTGTTGGGTTTGCTCGACGAAGCGCCCTTGTTGCGCAGCTGAGGGTTCAATCCAGTGGCAACTCGGTGGTGCGTTTGACTTCGCTCATGGCGATGTTCGAATGCGCCTCCTGCACGTGTGGCAGGCGCAGCAGCTGATCGCGCAGAAAGCGTTCGTAGGCATCGATGTCGCGCGCTACCACCTTGAGCAGGTAGTCCGAACTTCCGGCCATGGTGTGGCACTCCAGCACTTCGGGGTAGCCGACGATGGCCTGCTCGAACTCGGCGAGGTTGTTGCGCCCGTGGGCCGAGAGCTTGATGTTGACGAAGACCGTCATGCTCAGGCCCAGCAGCTTCGGGTTGAGTAGGGCGACCTTGCGTTCGATCAGTCCTTCCTCCTGCAGGCGATGGATGCGCCGCCAGCACGGCGATTGCGACAGCTCGACCCGCTCGGCAATCTCCGCGGCGGAGAGGTCGGCGTCGTGCTGCAGGAGGCGAAGAATCTTGCGGTCGATGCCGCTCAGCGAAACCTGCATGTTCGTTTCCCTATTCTTGTTATGGGCGCAAGGATCATGCGCAGTATCGGCATTTCTCCCTCCATTTAGGAAGAAAACTCCGGTACCGCTCGGTCATATTCTAGGCAGTGATCCGTAGCGGTCCCGGCCGCCGGTGCCTACTAATAAGAACAAGAGGAATACCGCCATGTCCCTGGCCGAAATCCGTCTGGACGACAAGTACCGCCTCGCCACAGGTCACCTGTACCTGACCGGCACGCAAGCCCTGACCCGTCTGCCGATGCTGCAACGCCAGCGCGACCTGGCCCACGGCCTCAACACCGCCTGTTTCATTTCCGGCTACCGCGGCTCGCCGCTGGGCGGGCTCGACAAGAGCCTCTGGGAGGCGCGCGAGTTTCTCCAGCAGAACGCCATCCACTTCCAGCCCGGCGTCAACGAAGAGCTGGGCGCTACCGCGGTGTGGGGCAGCCAGCAGACCAACCTGTTCCCCGGCGCCCGCTACGACGGCGTGTTTTCCCTCTGGTACGGCAAGGGACCGGGCGTCGATCGCTGCGGCGACGTGTTCAAGCACGGCAATTCCGCCGGCGTCTCGCCCCACGGCGGCGTGCTGCTGCTGGCCGGCGACGACCACGGCTGCAAATCCTCGACCATCGCCCACCAGAGCGAGCACGCCTTCATCGCGGCGTCGATTCCGGTGCTCAATCCGGCCAACGTCCAGGAAATCCTCGACTACGGCATCCTCGGCTGGGAGCTGTCACGCTACAGCGGCTGCTGGGTGGCGCTGAAGACCATCGCCGAGAACGTCGATTCCTCGGCGGTGGTGGATGTCGATCCGCTGCGCATCCAGGTCGCCTTGCCGGAGGATTTCGCGCTGCCCGAGGACGGCGTGCATATCCGCTGGCCGGACCCGCCGCTGGCCCAGGAAAAACGCCTCAACACCTTCAAGATCTACGCCGCGCGCGCCTTCGCCCGCGCCAACCGGCTGAACCGGGTGATGCTCGATTCGCCCAGCCCGCGCCTCGGCATCATCACCACCGGCAAGTCGTATCTCGATGTGCGCCAGGCGTTGGAGGACCTCGGACTGGACGAAGCCTTGTGCGCCCAGGTCGGCCTACGGGTGCTGAAGGTCGGCATGAGCTGGCCGCTGGAGCCGGTCTCGGTGCACGAGTTCGCCGAAGGGCTCGACGAGATTCTGGTGGTAGAGGAGAAACGCAGCATCATCGAGGACCAGCTCACCGGGCAGCTCTACAACTGGCCGGTGGGCAAGCGCCCGCGCGTGGTCGGGGAGTTCGACGAGCAGGGCGCCTCGCTGCTGCCCAATCTGGCCGAGCTGACCCCGGCGATGATCGCCCGGGTCATCGCCCGGCGTCTGGCGCCGATCTACCGCAGCGCGGCCATCGAAGAACGCCTGGCCTTCCTTGACGCCAAGGAAAAAGCCCTCGCCGCGCCGCGCCACCACACCCAGCGCACCCCGCATTTCTGTTCCGGCTGCCCGCACAACAGCTCGACCAAGGTGCCGGAAGGCAGTCGCGCGCAGGGCGGCATCGGCTGCCACTACATGACCCAGTGGATGGACCGCAGCACGGACACCTTCACCCAGATGGGCGGCGAGGGCGCCACCTGGATCGGCCAGGCGCCGTTCACGGAAACCGCCCACGTGTTCCAGAACCTCGGCGACGGCACCTATTTCCATTCCGGCCACCTGGCCGTGCGCGCGGCCGTGGCCGCCGGGGTCAACATCACCTACAAGATCCTCTACAACGATGCGGTGGCGATGACCGGGGGCCAGCCCATCGACGGCGAATTGCGCGTCGACCAGCTCAGCCAGCAGATCTTCGCCGAGGGGGTGAAACGCATCGCTCTGGTCAGCGACGAACCGGACAAGTACCCCAGTCGCGCCGGCTTCGCGCCCATCGTCAGTTTCCACCACCGCCGCGAGCTGGACGCCGTGCAGCGCGAGTTGCGCGAGTTCAAGGGCGTCTCGGTGATCATCTACGACCAAACCTGCGCCACCGAGAAACGCCGCCGGCGCAAACGCGGCAAGCTGGTCGATCCGGCCAAGCGCACGTTCATCAATCCGGCAGTGTGCGAGGGCTGCGGCGACTGCAGCGTGAAATCCAATTGCCTGTCGGTGCTGCCGCTGGAAACCGAGCTGGGACGCAAGCGGCAGATCGACCAGAGCGCCTGCAACAAGGATTTCAGCTGCGTCGAAGGGTTCTGCCCGAGCTTCGTCACCGTGCATGGCGGCAGCCTGCGCAAACCGGCGGCGATGGGCGCCAAGGCCTTGTTCGAGGCGCTGCCCGAACCGCGCCAGCCGACGCTGACGCGGCCCTGGAACATCCTCCTGCCGGGCGTCGGCGGCAGTGGCGTGACCACCGTCGGCGCGCTGCTCGGAATGGCGGCGCACCTGGAAGGCAAGGGCTGCACGGTGCTCGACCAGGCCGGCCTGGCGCAGAAGTTCGGCCCGGTGATCAGCCATATCCGCATCGCCGCGCGGCAGTCGGACATCCACGCCGTGCGCATCGCCGCCGGCGAGACCGACCTGCTGCTGGGCTGCGATCTGGTGGTCGCCGCCAGCGAGGAATCCCTGGCCAAGCTCAACGAGAACATCGCCCACGCGGTGATCAACAGCCACGAGTCGCCCACGGCCGAGTTCACCCGCAACCCGGATGCGCAAGTGCCCGGCGCGGCGATGCGGGAGGCGCTGGCCGAGGCGGTCGGCGGCGGGCGCATCCATTTCATCGATGCGACGCGGCTGGCCAGCCGGCTGCTCGGCGACAGCATCGCCAGCAACCTGTTCATGCTCGGCTACGCCTATCAGAAGGGCCTGGTGCCGGTTTCCGCCGAAGCCATCGAGCAGGCCATCACGCTGAACGCGGTAGCGGTGGAGGCGAACCGCCAGGCGTTCCTCTGGGGTCGGCGCGCCGCCCATGATCTGGCCGCGGTGGAGCGCCTGGTTCAGCCGGAAGAGATGACGGAGCCGCGCTGCGAGGGCCTCAAGGAGGTGATCGTCCACCGTATGGCGCTGCTGCGCGACTACCAGAACGCGGCCTACGCCGAGCGCTACCGGGCACTGGTGGAGCGCGTGCGGGGTGTCGACCCTGGTCCGCAGCAGGCGCTCACCGCAGCGGTGGCGCGCTACTACTTCAAGCTGCTGGCCTACAAGGACGAGTACGAAGTGGCACGGCTCTACAGCGACGAGACCTTCCGCCGGCAACTGGAGGCGCAGTTCGAGGGCGACTATCGCCTGCAGTTCCACCTGGCGCCGAGCTGGCTGAGCCGCCCGGACCCGCGCACCGGCGAGCCGCGCAAGCGTGAGTTCGGCCCGTGGATGCTCGGTGCTTTCCGCGTGCTGGCCAGGTTCAAGTTCCTGCGCGGCAGCGTGCTCGATCCGTTCGGGCACAGTGCCGAGCGGCGCCTGGAGCGCGAGCTGATCGCCGACTACGAGGCGGATGTCGACCACCTGCTTGGCGTCCTGAGCGAGGGCAACTACCGCACGGCGGTGGCGATCGCCGAATTGCCGGAGCAGATTCGCGGCTACGGTCACGTCAAGCAGCGTGCGCTGGAGGCGGCGAAACAGGAGAAACGCCGTCTGCTGGCGCAGTTGCAGGCGGGGGAGGTGCAGGTGCTGCATCTTTACGAACCGGCGGCCTGATCGCGGCGCATGGCGCCGCATGACAAACCGCGCCGGCCTCGCTAACATGCGGCCCCGTCGCGGCGGCAAGCTTCACCGCGGCGTTGTCCCCTTAGTTCAATGGATAGAATAAGCCCCTCCTAAGGGCTAGATACTGGTTCGACTCCAGTAGGGGACGCCATCTTTCGCGCATTCGCGCCGCTTTGCCTGCCACTCCCGATATCGATGCGACACCCGCGCGCCTGGCGATTGCCCGGTGCTTGATATTTCGAACGGCTGATGCGTATTTTGTCCACCTTGCCGAATCCCGGCTTTCAGAATGATCAAGGAACAGACGTGATGACCAGCAGCGGCCGCAGCTCTCTTGCCGAACGATTGGCCGGTATCGACGAAATCGAGTGCGTTACCCCCGATCTCAATGGCGTGCCTCGCGGCAAGGTGATGACGGCCGAGGGATTCCTCGAAGGCCGTCGCCTGCAGCTGGCACGCGGCGTGTTGCTGCAATGCATCATGGGCGGCTACCCGCCGGCGCGTTTCTACGGCAGCGACGATGGCGACCTGGCGCTGGTCGCCGACCCGGCGCAGATTCACCGCCTGCCGTGGAGCCAGACGCCGCGCGCGCTGGCGATTTGCGATGCCGACGAACTGGAAGGCGGCTGCTCGGGGCTTTCCACCCGCGGGTTGCTGAAGCAGGTCATCGCCCGCTACGCCGGGCGCGGCCTGGCGCCCGTGGTCGCGACCGAGCTGGAGTTCTTCGTCTTCGCGCCGAACAGCGACCCGCATCAGCCGTTCCAGCCGCCACTGGGCCTGGACGGGCGGCGAGAGGATGGCCATTCGGCGTTCAGCGTGAGCTCCAACAACGGTCTGCGGCCGTTCTTCGAGGAGGTCTATCGCTGCATGGCGGCGCTCGGCCTGCCGCGCGACACCTTCATGCACGAGATGGGCGTCAGCCAGTTCGAGATCAACCTGCTGCACGGCGATCCCTTGCTGCTGGCCGACCAGACATTCCTCTTCAAGCATCTGCTCAAGGAGGTCGCGCTCAAGCACGGCATCACCGTGGTGTGCATGGCCAAGCCGTTGGCGAAAACCCCCGGCAGCTCGATGCACATCCACCAGAGCCTGGTGGAGCAGGGCAGTGGCAGGAACATCTTCAGCGACGAGCAGGGCGAGCCGACCGCCGCGTTCCGCCATTTCATTGGCGGCCAGCAGGCGGCTCTGGCGGACTTCACCCTGCTGTTCGCGCCGAACGTCAATTCCTACCAGCGCCTCTGCCATCCCTTCGCTTCGCCGAACAACGCCTGCTGGTCCCACGACAACCGTGCCGCGGGCCTGCGCATCCCGGCCAGCTCGCCGGTCGCGCGGCGTGTCGAGAACCGCCTGCCCGGTGCGGACGCCAACCCGTACCTCGCCATCGCCGCCAGCCTGGCCGCCGGGCTGCACGGCATCGCGCGCGAGCTGGAGCCGAGCGCGGCGATCCAGGGTGAATTCGTGGTGCCGGACGAGCTGACCCTGCCGAGCACCATGCACGCGGCGCTGGAGCGTCTACGCCGCAGCCAGTTGGCGCGGGAACTGTTCGGAAGCGAGTTCATCGAAGGCTACATCGCCAGCAAGGCGATGGAGCTGACCAGCTTCTTCGATGAAATCACGCCCTGGGAACGCCGCGTTCTCGCCGCCCAGGCGTGAACCTCCGCCGGACCGCTCAGGCGGTCCGGCCCCAGCAGGAGTTTCCCGTTTCAATGTCCAGGATCTGGAAGTCTTTCGGCCCGCTGTACCTGGCCACCACCCTGATGCTGCTCGGCTCGGGGTTGCTCAGCACCTACCTGGCCCTGCGTCTGTCGAAGAGCGTCGACGGGCTCTGGGTGGGCGCCTTGATGGCCGCCAACTACTTCGGCCTGGCGCTGGGCGGCAAGACCGGCCACCGCCTGATCGCCCGGGTCGGCCACATTCGCGCCTATTCCACCTGCGCGGCGATCGTGACCGCTGCGGTACTGGGGCATGGCCTGATCGACTGGCTGCCCGCCTGGCTGATCCTGCGCATGCTGGTGGGCCTGGGCATGATGTGCCAGTACATGGTGATCGAAAGCTGGCTGAACGATCAGGCCGAGGCCAGCCAGCGTGGGCGGGTATTCGGTGGCTACATGATCGCCTCGTACCTCGGGCTGGTGCTGGGGCAGATGGTCCTGGTGGTCCACCCGGGCCTCGGCATCGAGCTGCTGATGCTGGTGGCGATGTGTTTTGCGCTGTGCCTGGTGCCGGTGGCGGCGACTCGCAAGATTCGCCCCGCCGCGCTGCATCCGGCGCCGCTGGAACCGCGTTTCTTCATCCGCCGGGTGCCGCAGTCTTTGACCACCGTGCTGGTCTCGGGGCTGCTGATCGGCTCCTTCTATGGCCTGGCGCCGCTGTACGCCACGCGCCTGGGGCTGTCGACGCAGCAGGTCGGCGTGTTCATGGGCAGCTGCATCCTCGCGGCGTTGCTGGTGCAGTGGCCGCTGGGGTGGGTTTCCGACCGTCGCGACCGCGCCTGGCTGATTCGTGTCTGCGCCTTGCTGCTGAGCGTGGCGGCGCTTCCGCTGGCGCTGCTGGGCGAGGTGTCGCTGGCGGTGCTGCTGCCGCTCGGCTTCGTCGTCAGCCTGTTGCAGTTCAGTCTCTATCCGCTGGCGGTGGCGTTTTCCAACGACCATGTGGAGGCCGAGCGTCGGGTGTCGCTGAGCGCCATGCTGCTGGTCACCTTCGGCATCGGTGCCTGCGTCGGTCCGCTGCTCGCCGGCGTGCTGATGAAGTACCTGGGCGCGAACATGCTGTATGCCTTCGTCAGCCTTTGCGCGCTGATACTGGTCTGGCGGATTCGCCCGGAAGCGGTGACCAATCTGCATCAGGTCGACGATGCGCCGCTGCAGCACATCCCGATGCCCGACAGCACGGCCAGCTCGCCGCTGACGGCGGCGCTCGATCCGCGGGTCGATGGACAGGTGGTGGAAGCGCAGATGCAGAGCGGGGAAGGGGCCGCGTCACCGGAGGCGCCGGCGAACGGCTGATCGGCGCGAACGCTCAGTCGAGGCGACGGGCTTCGCGCTGCAACTGGTAGACGAAGCGCTCGACGGCGCGCTGCTCGAGCCCGCTGAGGCGGAAGAAGCGCAGCCCGCAGAAGGTCACGTCGAGCCTCGCGTCATAGCGCTGGTGACGCAGCTCCACCGACGTGGTGACTGCGCCGAACGGCAATTCGGCGGTCAGGCGCTCGTAGACTTCGCCCGGATTGAGGCGGTCGGTGACGTCGCCGGCGAAGCGCAGCTTGCAGCCGGTGGCGGAGATGTCGAGCATCTGGCCGACGATCGAGGCCCTGAGTTTGTCGCCGTCCAGGCTCACCTGGACCGGCTGGGTCAGTTTCAGCACCGCGCGGAAGGCGCCCCGGCGCTGGTGGTAAAGCATCTCCTCGGGTTGCGTCGCCCAGTACGCGCGGGCGCCTTCGAGCTCGCCGATGTAGAGCTTCTGCTCGCAATCCCAGGCGATGCGCACGCCCTCATGGAAGCCTTCGACGTGGAAGGACTCGCCGGCCTGCAGATAGCGTTCGCCGTCGTTGGGTATCAGTTCGTCGAGGGCCAGCAGGTTGCGCTCGCGGTCGACCTGGACCACGAAACTCTGGAAACGCTGCGAGCGGCCTTCGAAGGTGATGACGAGAGGGTCATGGTTCTGCTGCAGCAGGCGCAGGTTGGCGAAGATCTCCAGCGGAGCTCTAAGCAGCCGGGGCTCTTGCGGACCATTCTCCTCGATGAAGGGGTTCGGCACTCCAGCGTTCTCCCGGCAATAGGCTGCGCTAGCATACGGGCAACACGGCTGCATGTCGTTCTTATTTCAGGGATTTATGCCTGGCTCAAGGGACGCTGATAGCCGACGCGCGACGTCGCTCCACGGTTATTGTAGAGGTTGGGCACCTCTGCGCCGCGAAGGATTCCAAGCAGCTTGGTGACGCTGGTCTGGCTGGCGCGAATCAGCCGCCCATTGCGCAGGTTGGTGTCCTGGCATTCACGCAGCAGCGCGCTGAGCCGATCGCCGGCGGCGAGCAGTTCCTCGCCTTGCGCCGAGGCCTTGGCGAGTGCCTGCAGCCCCGCGCGGTCGGCGCTCAGGTTCAGCGAGACGAGCACGCGACTCCGCGCCCGGCCATGCTGGTCGAGCAGGGCGAGCAGGGACTGCTTGCTGGTGAGGATGGTTTCCAGGGAGGTGAGGTCCTGACTCGTCAGGGCCTGGGTCTCGCTTTCGAGCAATTCAAGCAACTGCTCGGCGTGGCCGATATCTTCGCTGAACAGTTGCAGCAGGGTCGTGTCGTTCATGGCGGCGGGCTCTGGGAATCAAGCGTCCAAAATCCCCAGCGCGGCCTGAAGCTAACGCTGGGACTCGAAATCGAGCAGTTTGCTGGCGACGCGTTTGCTATCGACCTGATAGCTACCGTCGCTGATCGCCTGCTTGAGCCGGGCGACCTTCTCGCTATCGACGGTGGGCAGGTCACGCAGCTTGTCGCTAACGGACTGCAATTGCTGTGCCTCCTGGCTGAGCTGCACGGGTTCGCCGCCCTTGGCTGGGGTCTGCTCGACGGTGCTGCTCGCTTTGCTGTCAGCGGCGGCTTCGGTGCGACTGCCGGGCTGGCTGCTGCTGGTACGCGTCGTCGAAGACGGCGTAACGGCATTGTTGGGCCGGTTGAAGTCGATAACCATGATGCAAAACCTCGGACGGTGTCTGGACGCTTGCCCAGCTTTTCGGCGTTCACGCCGATAACTTTAGCGAGACAGAGCAAAAAGATTTGCGCCGTCCGCCAGTGTAAAGAACCGTCCTGTCTGCACGCCAGCCGTTTCATGCCTTACATAGCCACTTCTACCACGCCCGGGCCGGTCACCCGGGCCTTGATCACACGTTGAGACTGCAGGTTCCTGACCCGGATCTGCTCGCCTGGGGCGCCCGCCGAAAGTGCTTCGCCGGGCATGTTCACGTTGATGGCGCCGCTTTGCGCCTTGATCACCACGTGGTCGCCCTTGGCGATCACGTCGGCTATTTCCAGACTCGTCAGGAGGATCGCCTGGTCGGCGACCACTGGTCGTGTCAGCTTGCTGCCGACCGCCTGCTCGGTAGCGACGAGGAAGGCCTGGCCGAGGGTTCCGGTGTCCCGTTCCGCCAGCGCTACATCGGTCTCGCCGATAATGCTGCCGCGGGTCAGCGGACGCTTGACCACCACGACGTCGCGGAACACCTTCACCTGGGCCGGAACGAACACGCTCCACGGCGAACTGCCGTCGCAGCTGACCTTAACCGTGACCCGCCCGATCGGTTGGGCCGGGCTTTCCAGCTTGGCGTTCAGCTCCTGATCGCACAGCGGCAGGCGCAGGCGCGGATCGAGCCGGTTGACCTGGATTTCGTAGCGACCTGGTATGTCCACGGTACGCAGATAATCTTCCACGGCGAATTCAAGAAATCCCTGGGTCGTGTCGATAAGTTGCTCAGGCATGGTTTGCTGGGCCAACACCAGACCGGTGTAGCCGAGCCCGCACAAAGTGGGTAAAACACGAGACATGCGCTGTCGTTTTGACATCATGCGTCGAAAAAATGTCGTGAGTTCTTTCATGACAGGTGAGATAGCAAGGGTCGTGCCGCCTGCTAACCTGAGCAGACGCGGGACATTCATTTAGAGGAATCTGGCATGGCCGGTGTATTGGATTCGGTTAACCAGCGAACTCAGCTGGTGGGGCAGAACCGCCTCGAGCTGCTGCTGTTCCGCCTGGACGGAAAACAGCTGTACGGCATCAACGTGTTCAAGGTGAAGGAGGTGCTGCAGTGCCCGAAACTCACCATCATGCCGAAATCGAGCCCGGTCGTGCGCGGCGTCGCCAGCATTCGCGGCGGTACCATTCCGATCCTCGACCTGGCCATGGCCACCGGTAATCCGGGTCTCAACGACCTGAAAGACAGTTTCGTCATCATCACCGAGTACAACACCAAGGTGCAGGGTTTCCTGGTGCGTTCCGTGGAGCGCATCGTCAACATGCACTGGGAGGAGATCCATCCGCCGCCAAAGGGCGCCGGTCGCGACCACTTCCTGACGGCGGTGACGCGGGTCGACAACCAACTGGTGGAAATCATCGACGTGGAGAAGATCCTCGCCGAAGTGGCGCCGACCTCGGAGGTCATCTCCGAGGGCGTGATCGACATCGAGACCCAGCAGCGCGCGGTGACCAAGCGCGTGCTGATCGTCGACGACTCGTCGGTGGCGCGCAAGCAGGTGAGCCGTTGTCTGGAGAGCGTCGGCGTTGAGGTGACTGCGTTGAACGACGGTCGCCAGGCGCTGGACTATCTCAAGAGCATGGCCGACGAGGGTCGTCACCCGGAAGACGAATTGCTGATGATGATTTCCGACATCGAGATGCCGGAGATGGACGGCTACACGCTCACCGCGGAGGTTCGCGCCGATCAGCGCCTGCAGAAGCTGCACATTCTCCTGCATACTTCGTTGTCGGGCGTGTTCAACCAGGCCATGGTGAAGAAAGTGGGCGCCGACGATTTTCTCGCCAAGTTCCGCCCCGACGACCTCGCTTCGCGGGTCGTCGAGCGTGTCAAACAATCAGTCAACGGCTAAGGAATACTCTTGGCAGCCCATCGGATCGGAGAGGCAGCACCCGTGTCTTCAGGCAATCTGGACTTCGAGCAGTTTCGGGTTTTCCTGGAGAAAACCTGCGGCATCCTGCTCGGCAGCAACAAGCAGTACCTGGTATCCAGCCGCCTCAACAAACTGATGGAGCAGCAATCCATCCGTTCCCTGAGCGAGCTGGTCCAGCGTATCGAAAGTCAGCCGCGCAGCGGCCTGCGCGAGCAGGTGGTCGACGCGATGACGACCAACGAGACCCTCTGGTTTCGCGATGCCTACCCGTTCGAGGTACTGAAATCCCGGATTCTTCCGGAGATGATCAAGAACGCCGGTGGGCAACGGCTGCGAATCTGGTCGGCCGCCTGTTCGTCGGGGCAGGAGCCCTATTCGCTGTCCATGGCGATCGACGAGTTCGAGCGCACCAACCTCGGCCAGCTCAAGGCCGGCGTGCAGATCGTCGCCACCGACCTTTCCGGGACCATGCTCACCACCTGCAAGTCTGGCGAGTACGACAGCCTGGCGATGGGGCGGGGCCTCTCGCAGGAGCGCCTGCAGCGCTACTTCGATCTGAAGGCGCCGGGCCGCTGGGCGGTCAAGGCGCCGATTCGCAACCGGATCGAGTTCCGCGCGCTGAACCTGCTGGACAGCTACTCGGTGCTCGGCAAGTTCGATATCGTCTTTTGCCGCAACGTGTTGATCTACTTCTCCGCGGAAGTGAAGAAGGACATCCTCACGCGCATCCACGCCACGCTGAAACCGGGTGGCTACCTGTTCCTCGGCGCGTCCGAAGCGCTGAACGGGCTGCCCGACCTCTACCAGATGGTTCAGTGCAGCCCCGGCATCATCTACAAGGTCAAGTAAGGCCTTTTCCTCCTGAGCGCTTTCCGCGGCGGAAAGCGCTTGCCGCTCCCTGGCATGGCTTGCCGCCCTCGGCGCCAAAGTTTTGCCGCCCCCTCCCGAAGATAACCTCCGAAAGCGGAAATTAATTGCCGTTTTCGCATCCGGTTTTTGTCGCTGCTTTGCAACTTACTGATCTATAAGTAAAAAAATTCATGGCATGGCGCTTGCTTTATCGCTGATACAGCACACCGCATAGGTCCCGCGACCATGAGCATCAGTTTCGACAACGCCCTCGGTATCCACGAGAAAGCCCTGGCCTTCCGTGCACAACGCGCCGAGGTATTAGGCAATAACCTCGCCAACGCCGACACGCCCAACTACAAGGCCCGCGACCTGGACTTCAGTGCGGTGCTCGCCGAGCAGGCGGACAAGATGGCGAAGGGCGGCTCCAGCTCGAACATGCCGACGCTGACGACCACCAGTGGCCGTCACATCGAGGCGGAAGGCATTGCCATGACCACCACCGACGCGTCGCTGCGCTACCGCATTCCGACCCAGCCGTCGCTGGACCAGAACACCGTCGACGAACAGGTCGAGCAGGCCGCCTACGCCCAGAACTCTCTGGAATTCCAGGCCAGCTTCACGCTTCTCAACAGCAAGTTCAAAGGGCTGATCGAGGCCATTCGCGGAGAATAAGCATGTCACTCAGTAGCCTGTTCAACATCGCCGGTACCGGCATGAGTGCGCAGAACACGCGCCTGAATACCGTCGCCAGCAACATCGCCAACGCTGACACCGTTTCCTCCAGCGTCGATCAGACCTACCGCGCGCGGCATCCGGTGTTCGCCACCATGCTCAATGGCGCCCAGGGCGCTGGCGGCGGTTCGTTGTTCGAGGACCAGGGCCAGGCTGGCGTAGGCGTTCAGGTGACCGGCATCGTCGAGGACCAGAGCGAGTTGCAGGCACGCTACGAGCCCAACCATCCGGCCGCCGACAAGGACGGCTACGTCTACTACCCGAACGTGAATGTGGTCGAGGAAATGGCCGACATGATTTCAGCCAGCCGTGCCTTCCAGACCAACGCGGAAATCATGAACACCGCCAAACAAATGATGCAGAAAGTACTGACGCTGGGTCAGTAAGCGGAGAACTTCAATGAGCACTGTCAATAGCGCCTCCGACGTACTGGCCGGACTGTCCAGCACCACGAAGCCGAAAGATTCCAGCAGCACCAGTTCGTCCAGCAGCTCCAGCTCCCTGGGCAAGAACGACTTCCTGCAACTGCTGGTCACCCAGCTGAACAATCAGAACCCGCTCGATCCCCAGGACAACAGCGAGTTCGTCGCCCAGCTGGCGCAGTTCAGCCAGGTCGAGGGCATGGAGAACCTGAATGCGTCCGTCAACACCATCACCAGCGGCTTCCAGTCCTCGCAGGCGCTGCAGGCCTCGTCGCTGGTCGGTCGTTCGGTGATCGCGCAAACCGACAAGGCGGTCGTGGATACCTCTACCGGCATCACCGGCGCGGTGAAGCTGCCTGAGGCCGGCACCGAAACCACCGTCAGCGTGTACGACTCCGCTGGCGCCGTGGTGAAGAAGATCAATCTCGGCGCCCAGGAGGCCGGCAACGTCACGTTCGAGTGGGACGGTACCGACACCAATGGCACGAAGCTCGCGGCCGGCACCTACACCTTCAAGGCCACCGCCACCATCGACGACACCAAGACCGCTCTTTCGACTTACCTGCCGGCCACCGTCAACAGCGTGACGCTGGGACAGGACGGCGAAGAGATGACCCTCAACCTTGCTGGGCTGGGCAGCGTGAAGCTGTCGCAAGTCCAGGTAATTGGCCAGTAAGCCGGCGCGCCGGAAGGAGAAATTCATGTCTTTCAATATCGGCCTGAGTGGCCTCAACGCCGCCAGCAAAAACCTCAACGTGACCGGCAACAACATTGCCAACGTGGGCTCCACCGGCTTCAAGGCCTCCCGCGCGGAGTTCGCCGACGTGTACGCCACCTCGATGTTCGGCTCCGGCAAGAACACCACCGGCAGCGGCGTACTCACCGCCAACGTCTCGCAGCAGTTCACCCAGGGCAACATCACCTCGACTGGTGGCAGCCTGGACCTGGCGATCAACGGCAACGGCTTCTTCGTGCTCAGCGACAATGGCTCCCGGGTCTACACCCGTAACGGCACCTTCCATTCGGACAGCGCCGGTTTCGTCATCGACAACTCGGGCAACAGGCTGCAGGGCTACGGCGTCGATGCCAGCGGCAACATCGTCAACGGGGTGATCACCGACCTGAAGATCGACACCACCAACCAGTTGCCGAAGGCCACCACCGATATCGACCAGGTCGTCGCGCTGAACTCCACCGCGGCCGTTCCTACCACCACACCGTTCAATCCGTCGGTCTCGGCGAGCTACAACTGGTCCACCTCGGTCGACGTCTACGACTCCCAGGGCAACTCGCACACCATGTCGCAGTACTTCGTGAAGAGCGATGCGAACAACTGGACCATGTACGTGACCGTCGACGGACGCAACCCGAGCAACCCGGGCGGTGACAGCGCTGCCGTAGGCGCCGCGCAGACCGCTGCCAACGCCGCCGGCTCGACGCCGGCCAGCGTGGTCGCCGCGCTGCCGGCCGGCACCGACGCCAGCGTGACCGCGGCCGCCAACGCTGCCGCTGCCGCCACCGGCGCCACTGCTGCCAGCGTCGCTTCGGCCGTGGCCGCGGCCTCCGAAGCGCTGGGCACCGCGCCCTACGCTTCGAACTTGACCTTCAATGCCTCCGGGAACCTGGTTGGCGCAACCGGCTTCGACGGTGTCGCCACGTCTCCGGCCGGCGTTCTTTCGCTGACCGACTGGGTGCCTGCGACCATCACCAACCGCAACACCAATCCGGTTACCTGGGGCAGCAACGGCGCTACGGCCAACGCCACGGGCCTGACCCTGGACATGCGCGGTTCGACCCAGACCAACACCAACTTCGCGGTGAACAGCGTGAGCCAGGACGGTTACACCACCGGTCAGCTGTCCGGCCTGGAAGTCGCCGACGACGGCAGCCTGTTCGCCACCTACACCAACGGGCAGTCCAAGGTGATCGGCCAGACCGTGCTGGCGACGTTCGCCAACATGCAGGGCCTGACGCCGGTCGGCAACACCGACTGGGCCGAGTCCTTCGCCTCCGGCGAGCCGGTGATCGGCGTACCGGGTTCGGGAACGCTGGGTACGCTGTCCTCCGGCTCGCTGGAGGACTCGAACGTCGACCTGACCGCCGAGCTGGTCAACCTGATCGTCGCCCAGCGCAACTACCAGGCGAACGCCAAGACCATCGAGACCGAGAGCACCATCTCCCAGACCATCATCCAGATGACCTGACCCCGTTCCAGGCGGCAGATAACTGCCGCCTGGTCCGTTTCAAGAAAGCCTCGTTCGAGGCTTTTTCTTTTAAAATCAGTTGCCTAAAGCGTAATTTCGTTTTTGGCATAGCGCTTGCTTTATCACTCTCGAACGATTCAATGACGGCGCTCCTCCGTCGCTTCGAGGTGATTCATGGACAAACTTCTCTACGTCGCCATGACCGGTGCCAGCCAGAACGAGATGGCCCAGCGCGCGCACGCCAACAATCTGGCGAACGTCTCGACATCCGGCTTCCGCAAGGACCTGGAGCAAGCGCGCTCCATGCAGGTCTTCGGCGAGAGCATGCCGTCGCGGGTCTACGCCATGAGCGAACGTCCAGCCACTGACTTCACCCCGGCAGCGCTGCAGGAGACCGGCCGCGATCTCGACGTCGCCATCGAAGGCGACGGCTGGATGGCCGTGCAGGCGCCCAGCGGGGGCGAGGCCTACGTGCGCACCGGCAGCCTCGAGGTCGACGCCGTCGGCATCCTGCGTACCGCCAGTGGCTTTCCGGTGCTGGGCAACGGTGGGCTGATTTCCGTACCGCCGGCGACCAAGATCGAGATCGGCCAGGACGGCAGCATCAGCATCCGCTCCCAAGGCCAAAGCGCCAACGTCATCGCCCAGGTCGACCGCCTCAAGCTGGTCAACCCGGACCAGAAGCAGATGGAGAAGGGCACCGACGGCCTGATCCACATGAAGGCCGGCCAGCCCGCGCCGGACGTGGATGCCAACGTGCGCGTGGCCTCCGGCTTCGTCGAGGCGAGCAACGTCAACGCCGCCGAGGAGATGACCTCGATCCTGGCGCTGTCCCGCCAATTCGAACTGCACATCAAGATGATGCGAACCGCCGAGGACGACTCGGCCGCCTTGGCCAAGGTTTTGCAATTCAGCTGAACAAGTGATTGAGGCGTCGAAAAACCGACGCGAGGAGAAGCCACATGCTTTCTGCACTTTGGGTCGCGAAGACCGGTCTGTCCGCCCAGGACATGAACCTGACCACCATTTCCAACAACCTGGCGAACGTCTCGACCACCGGCTTCAAGCGTGATCGCGCCGAGTTCCAGGACCTGCTCTATCAGGTTCGCCGTCAGCCGGGCGCCCAGGCGACCCAGGACAACCAGCTGCCGTCCGGCCTGCAGCTGGGTACCGGTGTGCGCATCGTCGGCACGCAGAAGAACTTCACCGAGGGCAGCCTGCAGACCACCGACCAGCCGCTCGATATGGCGGTCAACGGCGACGGCTTCTTCCAGGTGACCATGCCCGACGGCACCGTCTCCTACACCCGCGACGGCACCTTCCACCTGAACTCCGATGGCCAGGTGGTGACCGCCAACGGCTTTCCACTGGAGCCGGCGATCGTCGTTCCGCCAGAAACCCAGACCTTCACCGTCGGCGAGGACGGCACCGTTTCCGTCACCGTCGCCGGCAGCTCGACGCCGACCGTGATCGGCAACATCCAGACCGCCAACTTCATCAACCCGGCCGGCCTGCAGGCCACCGGCAACAACCTGTTCATGGAGACCGCCTCCAGCGGTGCGCCGCAGACCGGCACGCCGGGCCTCAACGGCCTCGGGACCGTCCTGCAGAACACCCTGGAAAACTCCAACGTCAGCACGGTCGAGGAACTGGTGAACATGATCACCACCCAGCGTGCCTACGAGATGAACTCCAAGGTCATTTCCACCGCCGATCAGATGCTCGGCTTCGTCACCCAGAACCTGTAATACCCGCGAGGTAGCGCTCCATGATCCGCCTTACCGTTATCGTCCCCGTGCTCGGAGCGCTTTTTCTCGCAGGATGCGTGGCCCCGGCTGCCAAGCCCAACGACCCGTACTACGCGCCGGTGATGCCGCGCACGCCGATGCCGGCCGCCGCCACCAACGGTTCGATCTACCAGCCGGGTTTCGACCAGAACCTGTACAGCGACCGCAAGGCGTTCCGCGTCGGCGACATCATCACCGTCACGCTGCAGGAACGTACCCAGGCGAGCAAGAACGCCAGCTCCGACATCTCCAAGGACAGCTCGGCCAACCTCGGCCTGACCTCGCTGTTCGGCGGCGCGGTGTCCGGGACCAATCCGCTGACCAAGAACAGCATGGACCTCAGCGCCCAGTTCTCCGGCAGCCGCGATAACAAGGGCGACTCCAAGGCCGCGCAGGGCAACAGCCTGACCGGTTCGCTGACGGTGACCATCGCCGAAGTGCTGCCCAATGGCGTGCTCGCCGTCCGCGGCGAGAAATGGCTGACGCTGAACACCGGCAACGAGCTGATGCGCATTTCCGGCCTGGTTCGCGCCGATGACATCGCCACCGACAACACCGTCGTGTCGACCCGCGTGGCCGACGCCCGCATCACCTATTCCGGCACCGGCTCGTTCGCCGATGCCAGTCAGCCGGGCTGGCTGAGCCAGTTCTTCACCAGTCCGCTGTGGCCCTTCTGAGGCGCATGATCATGTTCAAGTCGATGTTCGTCGGGATCGCTCTGCTGTTGTCCGCAACCGTCGCTCACGCCGAGCGGCTCAAGGACATCGCCAGCATCCAGGGTGTGCGCAGCAACCAGTTGATCGGTTACGGCCTGGTGGTCGGCCTCAGCGGCACGGGCGACCAGACCACGCAGACCCCGTTTACCATCCAGACCTTCAACAACATGCTCGCGCAGTTCGGCATAAAAGTGCCGCCTGGCGGCAACGTGCAGCTGAAAAACGTTGCCGCCGTCTCGATCCATGCCGACCTGCCGGCGTTCGCCAAGCCGGGCCAGACCATCGATGTGACGATCTCCTCGATCGGCAACTCGAAGAGCCTGCGCGGCGGCAGCCTGCTGATGACGCCGCTGAAGGGGATCGACGGCAACGTCTACGCGGTGGCCCAGGGCAACCTGGTGGTCGGCGGCTTCGACGCCGAGGGCCGCGACGGCTCGAAGATCACCGTCAACGTTCCGTCGGCCGGACGCATCCCCGGTGGCGCGACCGTCGAGCGGCCGGTGCCGAGCGGCTTCGACCAGGGCAACAGCCTGACGCTGAACCTCAACCGTTCGGACTTCACCACCGCGAAGCACATCGTCGACAAGATCAACGAGCTGCTTGGCCCGGACGTTGCATCAGCCATTGATGGAGGCTCTGTACGCGTCAATGCTCCGTTGGATCCGAACCAGCGCGTCGACTACATCTCGATTCTCGAGAACCTCGACATCGATCCGGGTCAGGCGGTTGCCAAGGTCATCATCAACTCGCGTACCGGCACCATTGTCATCGGCCAGAACGTCAAGGTTTCACCCGCAGCGGTGACCCATGGCAGCCTGACCGTAACCATCAGCGAAGACCCGATCGTCAGCCAACCCAACGCGCTGGCGGGCGGCGAAACGGTGGTGGTACCGAATTCGAAGATCAAGGCGGAACAGGAAGCCAAGCCGATGTTCAAGTTCGGCCCGGGTACCACGCTGGACGAGATCGTCCGTGCGGTTAACCAGGTCGGCGCGGCACCGGGCGACTTGATGGCCATCCTCGAAGCTCTGAAACAGGCCGGCGCGTTGCAGGCCGATCTGATCGTCATCTAAGCGGGGATTACAGCGATGGACTCACGCCTGGGCGGGAACTACAGCAGCAACACCGACTCGGGCTCGGTCACCGATCTGAACCGTCTCGCCGCCATGAAAGGCAAGAACCGGGACAGCGCGGAGAACGTCAAGAAAGTCGCCCAGGAGTTCGAGTCGCTGTTCCTCAGCCAGATGATGAAGTCCATGCGTTCGGCGAACGAAGTGCTGGCCGACAAGGACAGCCCGTTCTCCAGCCAGACCAGCAAGCAGTACCAGGACATGCACGACCAGCAGCTGGCGATGAACCTGTCCAAGGAGGGCGGCATCGGCCTGGCGGGCGTGCTCGAGCGCCAGCTCAGCCACACCACCAGCGGCGCCGGGCGGAAGAATCCGTTCGCCCAG